>JBKJJR010000010.1:0-2821 GCA_046597835.1 Pyrinomonadaceae bacterium | reverse complement strand
ATCGTCGGCGGCGTTGTCGCGTTGGCATTGAGAGGAATGCCGTTTTCGATCTCAGCGGGCGTTGGTTTTATTGCTCTGTTTGGTGTAGCCGTTTTGAATGGTGTGGTGATGATAAGCTTTATCAACCACTTGCGAGAAGAAGGAAAATCGGTGATCGATGCCGTTAACGAAGGCTCAATGACGCGACTGCGTCCGGTTTTGATGACCGCTCTGGTCGCGAGTCTCGGATTTATCCCGATGGCTTTGGCGACGAGTGCCGGTGCGGAAGTCCAGCGGCCATTGGCTACGGTTGTCATTGGCGGTTTGATAACATCGACGCTTTTGACGCTTTTGATCTTGCCGACACTTTATGCCTGGTTCGAAAAGGATGTCGAGGGCGAGTTCACGGAGGAGTAAACGATGAGACTAATTATCGCGATAGTGCGGCCATTTATGGTCGAGAAGATCGTCAACGCTTTTGAGGAAATCGAGGGCTTTCCCGGCATGACCGTTATCGATTCGGAAGGCTTCGGTCGGCGAATTAAAACGTCGGCGTACGATGCACTTGATCCGTTCAAACCGAACAAGCGTATTGAGGTCGCGGCGAATGATGAGATGGTTGATTCGATAGTTGCCGCGATCAAACAAAATGCTCATACCGGGAAAAAAGGCGATGGAATAATCACCATCATTCCAATTGACGCTGTAACCTTGATTTGAGCTAAAACAAAGATGCTTTCCGACCGCCCAATTCAAATGCTTATCGGCGTGGTGATAGGAACAGGTCTGATATTTGGGCTGACTTGGTTGATGCTTTATTTGAATAGGCGCGGGATCAAGACACATCCCAACCAAAAAATAGAGAGTCGGTATAGGCAAAAAGGACGGGCAAAGGCCGAAAGAAGACGCAATATTCGAAGGTTCAGGTTTTGAAAAATATGGGACACGGACATACACACGAAATATCAGCGTCGGGTAGGAACAAGAAGCCGCTGATGATCGTTTTTTGCCTGACGTTCTTCTATCTCATAGTCGAGGTTATTGGCGGGTTTTGGACTGGTAGTTTGGCATTGCTGGCCGATGCAGGACATATGTTGACGGATGTAGCGGGCGTCGGGTTAGCTCTTTTGGCTATATGGTTTGCTGAGAAACCGGCTTCGCCTGAGCGGACGTACGGTTATTACCGAGTTGAAATACTTGCGGCAATGACAAACGCGATTATTCTTATATTCATTTCACTATATATTCTCTACGAAGCTTACGAAAGATTCCGGAATCCGCCGGAGGTGCGGAGTGGAACGATGATCGGCGTCGGTGTGATCGGTCTAGCGGTCAATATCGCGGGCGTGTTTATTCTGCGTTCAGGGTCGAAAGAGAGCCTGAATATGAAAGGGGCTTATTTTGAGGTTCTTTCGGATATGCTAACGTCGGTTGGCGTTATAATCGCCGGAATAATCATGCTCACAACGGGTTGGTATTACGCCGATCCGTTGATCTCGGCGGGAATTGGATTGTTTATCTTGCCGCGAACTTGGGCGTTGCTCAAGGATGCGGTCGCAGTATTGCTAGAAGGAACACCATCGGACGTCAATATAGCCGTTCTTCGACAGAGTCTCTCGAAAATTGAAGGTGTCGCCGAGATTCATGATCTACACGTCTGGTCGCTAACGTCAGGCGTTAATGCTTTGAGCGTCCACGCCGTGCTTGGGGAGGGAACGGAACATGACGACGTTCTCGCACGAGTTCACGGGACCTGTACCACCGAATTCAGGATAAAACACGTCACCGCACAAACCGAACGCGAAGGTTTCGCGTGTCATGAGACGCATTTATGATAGAGACAGCAAAAACTAGAGACCAAGTACGTCTGCGGCAGAATTCGAGTCTGATCAAGTGCGTCCCCCGAAGGCTTTCGCATTACGAAGTTCCAAAACCGACGAAACCAAGGCCACTGCTTTCGAACCAGGGCTTCATAGTAGGAGATTCTGCGAGCGAACCCTTCCGCTCGGCCCTCAGCAATCTCTTTTGAGTCCATATACTCGCCCAAACTATGTTTGAAATCAGACAGCACTTGTCCTTTTATAGCCAACATCGCGAAAACTCTTTTGCCTGACACTCCAATAAAGCCAGTTTATCCGGCGATTTTGCATCTGGAACAGGTATTGCAGTTCAGTTCTGGAATATGCGCGTTCAAATTGTACGATTTTCTTGTTTCTTGAGTCTTCTGGGAATTATGTCCCTAGCTCTGCTGCCGACTGCGATCCTTGCCCATGGTGGCGAAGATCATGGCGAGCAGAAACCGAAATCTACTGCAAATGCAAAAGGCATTGTTTCGCATTCCGCACGGATCGGGGATTTCGAGGTAATGATCAAACATCCGGCGCTGACGCCTGACACGGCCGCATCGGGTCGCTTATTTATTACCAAGTTTGAAACAAATGAGCCTGTTAAGGGCTCCGCAGTCACCGTTGAGATCGAATCCGCAAACGGCACCATCACGACCGCAGCGGTAGAAGAAAGCGAGCAAGCCGGAACTTATATCCTAAAGATCCCGGCTTTACCAGATGGGACTTATACGATCCGAGCGAAGCGATCGTATGACGGCGAAACAGATACGGTTACGTTTGCTGGTGTAGATGTAAAACCCGCAGCTTCTGTAGCCGAAGGAGAAACTTCGTGGCTTACTAAAGCAATCATCGTGGTCGTTTTCTCGTTGGTGATGTTATTGCTTAGCGGGCTCGTCTATTTCGTGTGGCGTTTCGCCGCCGGCTCTAATGTCAACGAGGAAGCACTTTCAGCGTGAGAATCAAGGGGTCCCAATTTTGATGGGCAAACAGATCAT
>JBKJJR010000134.1:0-3561 GCA_046597835.1 Pyrinomonadaceae bacterium | reverse complement strand
TGCATGGCCTGCATAAAGCCTTCGCCTTCATTGCCGAGCAGATTCTCGTCCGGCACATAGCAATCTTCGAACACGACCGAGGCGGTTTCGGAAGCACGCATGCCGAGCTTGTTTTCTTTATGGTCGGAACGGAAGCCTTCCATCGATTTGTTGAATATAAATGCCGAAATGCCGCGGTTGCCTTTCGACTTATCGGTGACGGCTACAGCGACGAGCGTGTTGCAAGCAATGGCGTGGGTAATGAAATTCTTTGAGCCGTTGACCTTCCAGCCGCCGTTCGAGCGAACTGCTGTCGTTCGTGTGCCAGCTGAATCCGAGCCTGCCTGCGATTCGGTCAAGCCCCACGCTCCAAAACTTTCGCCATGTGCCAACGGGATTAGATACTTCTGTTTCTGCTCTTCGCTGCCAAACGAGTAAATGTGGTTCGAGCACAGCGAATTGTGGGCGGCAACAGACAAACCGACCGAGCCGCAGACGCGGCCGAGTTCCTCGATGATCGTTGCGTATTCGACATAGCCCATGCCGGCGCCTCCGTATTCCTCGGGAAAAAGGACGCCCATCAGGCCGAGTTCGGCGAGCTTTGGACGCAATTCCTCAGGAAAATGCTGTGACTCGTCCCACTCCATCACGTGCGGCCGGATCTCGCTCTCGGCAAATTCGCGAATGCTATATTTTATCTGCAGTTGTTCTTCGGAAAGTTCAAAGTTCATAATTTGTGGCGCGCTGCAAACCGTTATCTTCTCATAACTAAATGTTTAGTGACAAGATGTATAATCGACGCATGGATTGGCGGAAAAATGTTCTCACGACGGATGACGAGATAAGGGAGCTTTTGGCGGAAACCAAAACAATAGCTGTGCTGGGCATTAAGCCGGAATCACACTCGGGCCAACCGGCATTTTATGTTTCAAAATACATGGCAGATGCGGGTTATGACATTATACCCGTGCCGGTTTACTACCCGGATGTTACGGAGATCTTGGCGAAAAAGGTTTATCGTGATCTAGATCAGGTCCCGGGCGAGATCGATCTGCTGAACGTATTCCGACGTTCCGAAGACATACCAAAACACACACGCGAAATTCTCTCGAAGAAACCAAAAGCCGTCTGGTTTCAGCTTGGCATCCGCAATGACGAGGTTGCGCAGTGTTTAGCCGAGGCGGGTATAAAAGTCGTCCAGGATATGTGTTTGATGGTAGAGCATCGGGCGCTGCGGGGCAGAGGAAATTTTTGAACGCGGATTTAACAGATTAGGCGGATAAAACGGGTCTGATTTTTTATTTTATTTCTTATCCGTTTCTATCCGTTCGATCCGCGTTTAAAAATTTTGATGAATGTTATGCCCTTACTAACGTGCGGGCTTGTGCAGCGGAGTGCGAAATTGGGCGATTTCTTCGGACGTGAGCGGGCGGCTTGCTCCGACGGCTAAGAATCTTTCGGCGATCGGGCCGATGGCGACGCGGTTGAGTTTGACGACCGAATGCCCGATGGTGTCGAACATTTTTCGGATCTGCTGATTGTGTCCCTCGTGGAGCGTGACCTCATACCAGCCGTTTTTCTCAGTCGGCTTTAGATCTTTGATGTCGGCGGGGGCGGTCTTAAAACCGTCTTCAAGCAAAACTCCGCGGCGCAGTTTGTTGATCGCGACGGTTGTCGGCAGGCCTTTTACCTTGACCTCATAGACCTTTGGAATCGTTTTTGACGAGGATACGAAATTTGTAAACTCGCCGTCGTTGGTGAGAATAATGAGCCCCTCGGTGTTGTAATCGAGGCGTCCGACAGGGTGGAGCCTGCCGCGTCCTTTTACGAGATCAGTTACGAGTTTTCGGCCTTCGGGATCAGCGGCACTCGACAAATAGCCTTTGGGTTTATTTAACAAAATATAGACGTTCGAACGGTTTTGCAGCTTAGTATTTATCAGCCGCCCGCGAACCTTTATATGATCTTTTTCGGGGTCGGCCTTGATCCCGAGAGTGGTCACGACTTCTCCGTTAACGGAGACTTCGCCGCCGAGAATGAGCTGCTCAGATGCACGACGCGACGCGATACCAGCCTGAGCAATGAGCTTTTGTAGTCTTTCCTGCATTTATTTATCTTAACGCAAAGGCGCCAAGACGCTAAGACGCAAAGGAAAACAATGGCAAACTTTGCATCTTTGATCTTTGCGACTTTTGCGTTAAAGTCCTTGTGTTAAATCTTCGAAGTCTTCGATCGAGGGAAGTTCTGAAAGGTCCTTCAGGCCGAACTGGATAAGAAAATCCTTTGATGTGCCGTATTGCATCGGGCGGCCGACGGTTTCTTTGCGGCCTTTGGCGACGATGAGGCGTTTGTCGAGAAGCGTTTTAATGGCCGACGCGGACTGCACGCCGCGAATTTCGAGAATTTCGGGCACGGTGACCGGTTGTTTGTAGGCGATGACGGCGAGCGTTTCGAGCGACGCGAGCGAGAGCTTTGCTGAAGGTCGAGTCTTTAGGAATTTGCGAACCTCCTCATGAAACTCCGTCCGAGTCGAGAGCTGCCAGCCACCGGCGATCTCGCGGATCTGCAAGCCGCTCTGGCGCGATTCGTATTCGCGCATTAGTTCTTCGACAGCCGCCTGAACGCTTTCGCGGTCTTCTTCCAAAACCTCTGCGAGCAGCTTTGCGGTGATCGGTTCGTCGGCGACAAAGATCAATGCCTCGGCCAAAGCCATCAGTTCGGCCGGCGTCCTTGCCAATTGCGGTGCGGTCCCTTCGCTCATATGTTTATTAGCAGGTTCAACCATCCGCTACCGCAGGTGGTACCGACATCCTCAAAATAATATCGCCAAATGTCTTGCTTTGCAGCAATTTCACAGCCTCGGTGCGGACGATCTCGAGAACCGCGATGAACGCTGTGACAAGTTCGCGTTTGGAATGCATCTCCTCGAAAAACTTAAGCAAACTCAGTTCTTTCTCGTCAAAGATTCGCCGTTTGAGATTTTTTATCATGTCCGAGAGCGAGACCTCTTCGCGGTGGATCTCCATCTTTATCTCATCGACGTGACGGGCGACGATCTTTTGAAAAACAGTCAACAGGTCGAAAACCGACGCGTCGATCTCGGCGTTGTTGTCGTCCGATTCGATCGGCCCGCGTGGGAAGACGGCCTGTTCAATGGTCGAACGCTCGTAAAGCATACCGGCGGCCGTCTTGAACTTTTCGTATTCCAGCAGGCGATCGACAAGCTCTTGCCGCGGATCGTCAAATTCCTCATCCTCGGCAACCGTCGGATCGCGCGGCAGCAGCATTTTGGATTTGATCTCGATCAGCGTCGCCGCCATCACGAGAAAATCCGCCGCGACAGAAATGTCGAGACGCTTCATCAAGCGGATATATTCGACATATTTCTCGGTGATGCGAGCGATCGGGATATCGAAAATATTGGCCTGCTCCTGTTTGATCAGAAATAGAAGCAGATCGAGTGGTCCGGCAAAGTCGCCAAGCTTGATCTTCAATTCGTCGGAAGAGCCCCCAAGTATCTGCGCGGTTTCCTTGTGAAAATCAAAGCTGTATTGTTCTGCTTCCTGCTCCATTTTATTATTT
>JBKJJR010000053.1:0-8621 GCA_046597835.1 Pyrinomonadaceae bacterium | reverse complement strand
TGCAGCATTTTGTAATGTTGCAATAACCGATGCCGTGCAGATCTTTTAGCTCCTCGGTTCGATCTTCGGTATCGAGCGGATGCATCTCGAGGGCCGCCGCGTAAACCAAAAAACGCGGGCCGATAAATTCTTCGTGCTTTGAGTGGTCACGCAATACGTGACAAACATCCTGACATAAAAAACACTCGATGCACTTTCTAAATTCCTGCACGCGGTCAACGTCTTCCTGCTGCATTCGCCAAGTGCCATCCTCGGCGTCCGGTTTGCGCGGGTTGAATTTCTTGATCTTCTTTTTGACTTCGTAATTCCAGGAAACGTCTGTTATCAGGTCCTTTATCGGCGGAAAGGCTCGCATCGGTTCGATAGTAACGGGCTGGTCGAGCGGGATCGTATCGAGCCGGGTCATGCACATTAATTTTGGCATTCCGTTTATCTCGGCAGAACACGAGCCGCACTTGCCCGCTTTGCAGTTCCACCGGCAAGCCAGGTCGGGCGCTGATTCTTCCTGTATCTGATGCACCGCGTCGAGCACGACCATTCCTTCGGTGACCTCGGTCTGGTAATCGACCAACTCGCCGTCGCCGCGTCCACCGCGTCTGATGCTGAAAGTGGCTTTTTTCATCAACCCATTTCCTCAATAATTTCTTTTAAATAATCAGGCATTTCCGGCAACGGGATTTTTTCGATCTTCATAGCTCCGTCGGCAGACTTTTTGAGCGAGTAATTAAATTTTGCAAACTCAGGGTTCTTTCCCGGAAAGTCATCGCGAAAATGTCCGCCGCGGCTTTCTTGTCGTTCGAGGGCGGCGCGGGCGATGGCTTCGGATACTGTGATCAAATTATGAAGGTCGAGCGCGGTGTGCCAGCCGGGATTGAAATCGATGTTGCCCGGTGCGAAAGCTCTCGCCGCGCGGTTTCTTAAAATGTCGATGCCGTTTAGCGCGTGGATGATCTCATCGTGCGTGCGGACGATGCCGACATTTGCCTGCATCAATTCCTGCAGATCGTGCTGGATCGTGTATGGATTTTCACCGCCTTCGCGTTCGAATGGCTCGAGCGCAGTTTTTGTTATCTTTTCGATCTCGGAATTGTCGATCGTGCCATGGCTGTTTTCTTTCGCAAAAACTGCAGCATACTCGCCCGCACGTTTTCCGAAAACAATAAGGTCCGAAAGCGAATTGCCACCCAAACGATTTGCACCGTTAATGCCGGCAGCGCATTCGCCTGCTGCAAACAAACCCGGCACGGTCGAAGCCTGCGTGTCAGCGTCAACACGAATGCCGCCCATCACATAGTGCGTGGTCGGCCCGACCTCCATCGGCGTCGTTGTAATGTCGAGATTGGCGAGCTGCTTGAACTGATGATACATCGACGGCAATTTTTTCTGAATATGCTCGGGTGCATTCTCGATCTTTTCCTTGATCCATGCGATGTCGAGAAACACTCCGCCATGCGGCGAGCCGCGCCCCTCTTTCACTTCCCGAACTATACACCTGGCAACGTGATCGCGTGTCAGCAATTCAGGCGGACGACGCGCGCTTTTATCGCCGGTGACGTATCTCCAACCCTCGTCTTCGTTGTCGGCGGTCTGATCTTTGTAGTTGTCCGGGATGTCGTCGAACATGAAGCGCTTGCCTTCGCTGTTCCTCAATGTCCCGCCTTCGCCGCGAACGCCCTCAGTCACGAGTATGCCGCGAACGCTCGGCGGCCAGACCATTCCGGTCGGATGGAATTGGATAAATTCCATATCGATCAGCTCGGCCCCGGCGTCGTAAGCGAGAGTGTGCCCGTCGCCGGTGCCTTCCCAACTGTTGCTCGTGATCTTGTATGCGCGGCCGAGGCCGCCGGTTGCGAGGACCACTGCCTTCGCTTTAAAGATACGAAAGCGTCCATGCTCGCGCTCGTATGAAAGGCAGCCGATGACACGGTCGCCGTCCTTCAAAAGCGACAGCACCGTGACTTCCATATAGACCTCGATCCCTTGGTGGATGCCGTGATCCTGAAGTGTGCGGATGAGTTCGAGTCCTGTACGGTCGCCGACGTGAGCGAGACGCGGGTAGCGATGGCCGCCAAAGTTCCGCTGGTTGATACGGCCGTCTTTGGTTCGGTCGAACACCGCTCCCCAGCCCTCGAGCTCGCGAACACGATCCGGTGCCTCTTTGGCGTGCAGCTCCGCCATTCGCCAGTTGTTGATATACTGTCCACCGCGCATCGTGTCGGAAAAATGGACTTTCCAATTGTCACGATCGTCGTTGTGACCCATCGCAGCCGCCATGCCGCCTTCGGCCATAACGGTATGAGCTTTACCAAGAAGCGATTTGCAGACGAGGCCGACGGAAACGCCCGCAGCAGATGCTTCGATAGCAGCACGCAATCCGGCACCGCCGGCTCCGATAACCAAAACGTCGTGTTCAAATGTCGGGATATCAACCATTAAGTGACCTTGTTTTCGACTGATCTTTACTAATATTTCCTGCTTATTCCTACTGCTGAAAGGGATCGGGACTGATTATCTGTTGCAAATAAACAGCTTAATAAAAAGTGTTCCAAGTGTTCCAAGTGTTCCAAAGTTTTTAACTCAATCGCCCGTTGCGACATAGATGGCTTTTTTGTGTGAGCCAAACAGTTCATCTGTTGCGAGTATAGCACAAAGTGTCAGCTAGGTCAAAAAAATCTGTAATCAGTCCAAATCCCCATCGAGCACAGACGCACATAAATATCAGAAAATCCGACGACAAAAAGGCTGATCCAGGCAAACAGCATGTGCCGTTTGTTCAGTCCGCTGACGCAGCCGTATGCTTTTTTGCGGATCGGCTTATTAGACAAAACGTCATATACTCCACCGATCAGATGTCGCAGGCTGTGACAGCTAAAGGTGTAAAGCCCTAGACAGATAACATTTGCGGTTAAAACAAGTGTTCCGACGCCGACGCCAAAATGTTCGTTACCGTGTTCGCCAAACCACATTGCCTTCCAAGCATCGTGAGCAAGGAGGAAAATAAATACAGTGGCTATATAAAAAAAATACCGGTGAATATTTTGAATGATCAGCGGGAACCAGTTTTCGCCGCGATATTCATTGCGAGGTTCGCCGACCGCACATGCGATGGGGTCGGCCCACATAGCCTTGTAGTAGGCGCCGCGATAGTAGTAACAGGTGAATCGAAATCCGCCTGGCGCCCAAAGTATCAAAAAAGCCGGTGAGAACGGCAGCCAGGTTGGGATCCACGACGGCTTCGGCCCCAACAAGGCGTGCGGTGAATTTCCAAATATCTCGGGCGAATAGAACGGCGAAAGGTAACCGGTGCCGGGCACCCAATAATTATCGCCCTGAAACGCGGCCCATGTTGAATAAGCGACAAAACCGCCGAGGCCGATGAACGTTAGCAGCGGGGCGACCCACCAATTGTCTTTCCGCATCGTCTGGCCGAATGAGCGCCGCTGAATTGAAACAAGATTGGATGCCATAAGAAAAGCCTTCGCCTGAGCGAAAAATGCGAATCAACTTAATGAAAACAATTAAAGTTTTACGCGAAACCCTTATTTAAGTCAAACAAATGCCAATTAGGCCGCAAAATCAATGCTATTAGGCAGATTAACCTAAGTGCATCATTGCGGTTCTTGTGGACTAAGGCTATCGGATTTATAATTTGGCGTGAGTAACAGATGACAGCTCAAATTATCAGAAGCCGACGCGTTGTTACGCCGATCATTATCGGCCCGGCTTCGGTGCATATCAGCGAAGGCAAGATCGAGCGGCTTGGTGAATGGGACGATGTTCCTGCTGGCGTTCCGCTCAACGATGCCGGCAGTTCGGTCGTGATGCCGGGGAATATCGACGCTCACGTTCATGTCAATGAGCCGGGCCGCACCGAATGGGAAGGGTTTGAGACAGCAACGCGTGCTGCGGCCGCAGGGGGCGTCACTACGATCGTGGATATGCCGCTCAACAGCATTCCTCCAACGACAACGCTGGCCGGATTTGAAGAAAAGCTCGCCGCCGCAGCGAAGAAGTGCTCGGTCGATGTGGCTTTTTGGGGCGGTGTCGTGCCCGGCAATACAGCTGAGCTTGCACCACTGATCGAACGCGGCGTTCGAGGGTTTAAGTGTTTTCTTATCCATTCAGGTGTTGATGAGTTTCCGCACGTTGTCGAGGGCGACCTGCGGATCGCGATGCCAGAACTCGCGCGGCTGGATTCGGTTCTGCTCGTTCATGCGGAAGTTCCGGGCCCGATAGATGCGGCGGCGGCATCGCTCGCAAGTTTGGATCGGCGACGTTATGAAACGTTTCTTCGTTCGCGACCGCGCGAGTCCGAAAACGAAGCGATCAGAATGATGATCCGCCTCTGCCGTGAGACCGGTTGTCGTGTTCATATTGTTCATCACTCGTCGTCCGACGCTTTGCCGATGCTGATTGCGGCGCGGGCAGAAGGCTTGCCGCTGACGGTCGAGACGTGCCCGCATTATCTGACATTTGCCGCTGAGGATATCGCCGACGGCGCGACGCATTTCAAATGTTGCCCGCCGGTGCGCGAAATGGAAAATCGTGAGAAACTTTGGGAGGCCGTCGCCGACGGCACTATCGACATGGTCGTCTCCGATCACAGCCCGTGCACCCCGGCTCTTAAACTACAGGAATCTGGTGATTTTATGGACGCCTGGGGCGGCATCGCGGCATTGCAATTCGGCTTGCCGGTGATGTGGACAAATCTGAAAGATCGTGGGTTTGGTCTGACTGATCTGACACGCTTGATGTCTGCACAACCGGCAAAATTGTCGGGCTTGGATAACCGAAAAGGCAAACTAGCCGCCGGCTACGACGCCGATCTCGTGATATGGGATCCTGAAGTCGAATTTAAAGTTGTTCCGGAAATGATCCGGCACAGGCACAAACTGACGCCGTATTGGGGAATGGAATTATTTGGCAAAATTGAGACGACAGTTGTTGGCGGGAACAATGTGTTTGAAAATGGCGAGTTCGCAGAACAGAAGTTTGGTAAACTTCTGACATAATAAATATGGATTTCACTGAATTGATCGACCTCGCATCTGAAAAGCTCGGCGGTGCTGTTTTATACGCCAATGACGATTTTTTTGCGCCGAAAGAGAATTTGCTTAAACCGGCTGCTCCTATATGGATCGAAGGCAAATACACCGACCTTGGCAAGTGGATGGACGGTTGGGAAACTCGGCGGCGTCGCAGTCCGCGGCTCGATGAGAAATTTGATTGGTGTGTAATACGATTGGGAATGCCGGGCGAGATAAAAGGTGTTGTGGTTGACACGGCATTTTTTAGGGGCAATTACCCGTCGCACTGTTCACTCGAAGCCTGCACATCTGATGGCCAGCCCGATCTGGAACAATTACTCAATTCAAAAACACAGTGGAATGAAATTCTGCCGATGTCGGCATTGCAGGGCAATTCGCAAAATAAATTTGAGATCGGCCATCGAGAACGAGTGACGCATTTACGGTTCAAGATCTATCCTGACGGCGGAGTTGCCAGGCTGCGCGTGCACGGAAATGTATTGCCGGATTGGAATACTCTTAAAAAGCGTAATAGTGAAATTGATCTCGCGGCGGCAGAGAATGGCGGCGATGTGCCGCTGGCGAGTGATATGTTTTTTGGCCATCGTCAAAACCTCATCATGTCCGGCATCGCGCAGGATATGAGCGACGGCTGGGAATCGCAGCGTCGGCGCGGCCCCGGCCACGATTGGTGCATCGTCAAACTCGGCGCAAAAGGTACTATCACGCGCGTCGAGATCGACACCTCGCATTTTAAAGGTAATTATCCTGAAAGCTGCACGCTCGAAGGCGGCATTTCAAAAGACGGAGATCTGAATAATATTGATTGGAGCGAACTTTTGCCGATGTCAAAATTACAGTCGCATGCGCGGCATACATTCGCGGAAGAACTCGCCGGTCTCGGAGACATTACGCATGTGCGTTTTAATATCTTTCCCGACGGCGGCGTCAGCCGCTTGCGTCTGTTTGGACGAATAGCAGGATAGATTTTGCAGAAGTTTCACATTTACAAAAATCTTGAGCAACTTAACAAGCTGCCTAAGGACAAAGCCGAAGCGACATTTCGCGACTGTTGCGGCTCATCTGAATGGGCGCGGCTTATGGCTCAAGCGAGGCCTTTTGCGATGATTGACGATCTTTACAAAAAGGCAGAAACAATCTGGTTTTCGCTCTCGTCTGTCGATCATCTTGAGGCGTTGGCGTCTCACCCGAAGATTGGTTCAAGAAAAGCTTCCCCGACGCAGCAGGCTAAAGCCGCCAAATGGTCATCCGACGAGCAATCGGGAATGAGATCGGTGGGCGACAAAGTAAAAAAAGCGTTGGCTGAGGCCAATCGCTTGTATCTTGAGAAGTTCGGGTTTATATTTATCGTTTGTGCGACGGGCAAATCAGCGGAGGAAATGCTTGCCATTTGCCGGGCACGTTTAGGCAATTCTGCCGCAACCGAGTTACAGATCGCAGCCGAGGAACAGCGAAAGATCACCGAGATCAGACTTAACAAACTTTTAGAAAAATGAGCGCCATCACGACACATATTCTCGACACCACTTCAGGCCAACCCGGAGCAGGAATTCCGGTGGTCCTGGAACGCAAAACCCATTCATCCGGCTGGCAGAATGTTGCCGAGGGAATTACTGACATGGACGGACGAGTCAACGATCTATTGTCGGCAACCGAAGCGTTTCTACCGGGTCATTATCGATTGACCTTTGATACCGGCGGTTATTTTGCCATGCAGAATTTGGAAAGCTTCTTTCCGTTGGTCATCGTGGGCTTTGCAGTTAAAGACCCCGACCAACACTATCATGTGCCACTGCTTCTAAGCCCGTTCGGGTATTCGACATACCGCGGAAGTTAATTTTATGTCCGTCCGGATCGTTCACGACAATTACGGCAAATCGCGTGTGCGGCTGATGAAGGTCGCGCGTATCGGCGCTCGTCACGAACTGCAAAATCTCACCTTCAACATCGCTCTCGAAGGCGATTTCGAAGCCATTCACACTGTCGGCGACAACAGCCTTTGCCTGCCGACCGACACGATGAAAAACACGGTCTATGCGCTCGCCGGTCAGACACAGGAGATCGAAGAGATAGAGGCCTTTGGTGGGCGACTGGCTACGCATTTTCTGACAAATAATCCGCAGGTTTCACATGTCATCATCGATATTTTTGAGACCTCATGGAAACGGATGAAATTCGGCGGCAAAGAGCATGATCATTCGTTTGTAAAAGGCAGCAGCGAAAAACGCACAGCAAAGATCAACGCCACGCGTGACAACGTAACTATCGAATCCGGCGTCGAAGACCTTATTGTTTTAAAAACAACCAACTCGGGTTTTGTCGGCTTTATAAAAGATGCTTACACGACTTTGCCCGAGACGACCGACCGCATTTTCTCGACCGCGATAAAGGCAACGTGGAGATATTCGAGTGCCGCTGCCGCCACCGATACGGCGTTCCAGGCGATCAGGCAAACGATATTAAAAGTTTTTGCCGGTCACGACAGCCTTTCTGTCCAGCAAACGCTTTACGCCATCGGCGAAGCGATACTGGGCAAATTTGCAGAGGTCGAAGAAGTCGCATTTTCGCTGCCGAATATCCATTGCCTGCCGGTCGATATGACAAAGTTTGGACAAGAGAACGAAAACCGCATCTTCGTCCCGACCGACGAGCCGCACGGCCTGATCGAGGCAAAATTAAGCCGTTAGACAGAGCCCAACTGGTCGAATAATTGTAGAATAGTAATATGATCTTTAACATCACCCTCGAACGAGATGAAGACGGCATATGGATCGCAGAATGCCCGTCAATTCCGGGCTGTGTGAGCCAAGGCGAAACCAAGGACGAAGCCATCGAAAATGTTAAGGACGCAATAAAGCTGTGTCTTGAGGTTCGTGCCGAAAAAGGTCTCCCATTGACAGTTGAAACACGCCAGGTAGAGGTTGCTGCTTAATGGCTCCGTTTCCGATACTGAGTGGAACCGAGGCTGTGAAAGCCTTTGAAAAACTTGGCTGGGAATTTTCTCGACAAAGCGGCAGCCACATGGTTATGACCAAAGACGGAGAAATGGCTTCGCTTTCAATTCCAAAACACTAAGAAGTTGCCAAGGGAACTTTGAGAAGTCTTCTGCGCTCGGCAAATTTGACGATTGACGACTTTATTAAGGCGGCCAAACATTAAAAGGGTTCGCAGTTCTTGCTTTGTTCAACGATGCAAACAACACTTTCAACTGAATCATTAGAAAAGATCACATCCAGACTGAGATCATCAATGTCGGGTTTCGCTAAACAATATCCGGGCGAATCCGGGCGGCGTCAGCCCGTTCATACGGTTTACGGCGGTGCGCATTTGTTTAAGTCGGACACGACTGTGAAGCTCGGCCAGCTTGCAGTTCGTTCATTTGAATCATTTGCTCCTGATGCAATGACATTCGCCGCGGCTCTCGATCTGCCGCCGAAACTGGCGGACACGATCTTCGCCCGTGTCGGCGAAAAGATCGCGCGAGAGGCGGTCGAAGATTTCCGCATTGATTTTGAAGACGGATACGGCACACGCTCTGATGCTGAAGAGGACGGTCACACCGTCGCAGCCGCT
>JBKJJR010000327.1:0-7427 GCA_046597835.1 Pyrinomonadaceae bacterium | reverse complement strand
CGAGGTTTGGGCATCTATGTTATATGAGGTTCGCGCCCAGCTTATGACGCGCCTCGGGCAGTCTGCCGGGAACCAAAGGATGATGCAGCATACGGTTAACGGCATGAAGCTGTCTCCGAATAATCCAAATTTCCAGCAGGAACGCGACGCCCTTCTCACTGCTGCTCAGGCACTTTCGCTCGCACCGGAAGCGGCTCTGGACGTCGCGGACGTATGGACAGGCATGGCCCTGCGCGGCATGGGCAACGGCGCGACGGATGACGGCACGACGATCGTCGAATCTTTTGTCGTTCCCGGCGCGGCCATGGTCGATCCGTTCTCGGTGAGCGATTCAACGGGCGATAATGATGGTTTCCCTGAACCCGGCGAGCCGCTGTTGTTGAGCATTGCGGTCACCAACACGACCGGAGCGTCGATCGATAATGTTTCGGTGAATGTTTCGGGCGGCAGCTCGATCAATTACGGCACCATCGGAAATGGCCAGACCGTGACAAACAATGTTCCTTATACCGTTCCGGCAGACGCGCCCTGCGGCAGTTTGCATAGTGTTTCGGTAAACGTCGTGAACCCGACGGGTACGAACACAACGCAGAAGAACTTCAGGCTCGGAGTACCGACAACGGCTCCGCAGACATTTTCAAACTCGGCAGCGATCACATTGCCAAACGGCGCGCCGGCGACGACAAACGGCCCTGCGTCACCGTACCCGAGCGGCATTGCCGTTACGGGATTGACCGGAAACAAGATCGTCAAGGTCAAGCTCAATGGGCTTACCCATACATCGCCAAATAATCTCGACATGCTCCTCGTCGGACCCGGCGGACAAAAGATGGAAATATTGTCCGATCAGGGCGGAGCCAACGCCATTAGCGGCATCAATCTTACATTGTCCGATGCGGCATCGACGATCGTCGGGCCGACGCTTGTTACCGGCGAATTCAGGCCGACGGCCGACGCGGGACAGGATATCTTCGCGGCACCCGCACCGCCGCCGACATATCTGCTTGCGGCGCCGGGTGGTTCGGCGACTCTCGCCTCGGCTTACGGTTCGAACGGTGCTGCAATGAACGGCACATGGAATTTGTTTATCGTTGACGATACGGCAACGAATGTCGGCGAGATCAGCGGCGGTTGGTCGCTTGTTTTTGAGACAGCTGACTTCACCTGTTCGCTTGGGGGTCCATCACCTACGCCGACGTTCTCACCAACGAGCCCGGCGTCTCAAACACCCACAAGTACACCGGCTGGAGCGACACCGACCGCAACAGGAACGCCGCCAGTGACCGTCGCGCTTGCCAACGTAAGCGGAGCTCAGGGTTCGGTCGTCACTGTCCCGATAACTGTCAGCGACACGACGGGACGCGGGATCATATCCTATGATTTCAACATAGATTACAATCCTGCTGTCGTCCAGCCTGCGGCACCCGCGTTCGATCAAACCGGAACGCTGAGCAGCACGATGTCGGTTACGGCGAACACAAACAATTCGGGTCACTTCATCGTCTCTGCATTCCAGGCGACGGAGTTGACGGGTTCCGGAGTTTTGTTAAATCTGAAATTCACGATTGTCGGCTCAGGCGGGCAATCAAGCGCACTGGCCTTCGCGAATTACACCGACCCGGGACAGGGCTTCCATCCTTCATTCCAGTGGAATGAGGGCGATCCGCCGGCATTGACGGCAAACGGAAGCGTGACTGTCACGGGCGGTGGACCATCGGGCACCCCGACCCTCACATCGACCAATACGGCAACACCGACGGCTTCACCGAGCCCGGGTGTGGTGACCGTCTCGCTACCGAATGTGAGCGCGGCTCAGGGTACGCTAATTACCATTCCAATAACGGTTGGAAACCTGACCGGCCTTGGGGTAATTTCGTATGACGTAAACGTCGACTACAATCCTGCCGTTGTGCAGCCTGCATCGCCGGCGTTCGATCAGACCGGCACGCTGAGCAGTACGATGGCGATCTCGGCAAATACTGCGAATTCGGGCCACCTTATAATCTCGGCGTTCCAGGCGACGGAATTAACCGGCTCAGGCACATTGCTGAATCTTAAATTCAACGTCGTCGGAGCCAACGGAACTTCTACCTCATTGGCATTCGCGGATTATACCGATCCGGGTCAGGGCTTCCATCCGGGATTTGTTTTCAATGAAGGCGTTCCGCCGGCTTTGACACAGAACGGCAGCGTGACGGTCGGCGGTGCAACGCCGACGGCGACAAATACTCCGGCGGCGCCGACGATCCAATTCAGCTCATCGACGTATATGGAGGATGAATCGCAGGTCGCGGCTATCACCATTACCCGCACCGGCGATACGTCAGGCACGAACACGGTTTCGTTCACTGCTACGAACGGAACGGCGACAGGCGGCGCAGCTTGTACCGGCGGTGTTGATTTCATTGCGGGCACCAGCACTGTGACGTTTAATCCGGGCGATCTGACCCGGACGGCAAATGTCACGATCTGCAGCGACGCAATAATCGAGCCCGACCAGACGGTGCTTCTCTCGATCTCGGGTGCAAACCTCGGTACTCCGACCACGGCCGTGTTGACGATCAACGATACGGCGACCGTGTTCCGAAATCCGACGGCCATTATGTTCAATCAGGGCGGCACTGCCGATCCGTATCCGTCGACGATCACCGTCTTTGGCGGGCCCAACATCATCGGCTCGATGCGGATCACGCTCTACGACCTGGTGGTCGCTGTTCCTGACGCAATGGCGTACCTGCTTGTCGGACCGGGCGGTCAGCAGTTCATCCTGATGGCCAATGCCGGCGGACTTTCGCCTGCGGGCCCCGTCACTCTGAACTTCACCGATACGGCCGGACAGGTCGTGCCGGATAACGGGCCGCTTGCGACGACTGATTATGAGCCGACGTCATGGGGACCGGTCTCACCGGGTCCGCTGCCTGCACCTCAGGGGCCGTACAACTTCCCGGGCAGCACGGTCGGCGGCACGGGCACGCAGACTCTGGGCGGCAATTTTATCGGCACCAACTCCAACGGCAACTGGAATCTCTACATCTACGAGGTGGGAACTGAGACACCGGGCGGAATTGTTGCGGGCGTGACCGGCGGCTGGGGACTCGAGTTCCTTGTTTCGACGGCGGCTCAGGCTTCGATCTCGGGCCGCGTTGCGACGGCTGACGGCAGCGGCATTCGTAATGCCCGTGTCGTCATCACCGGCAATTCGCTCGCGGAACCGCGTGTGTTGACGACCGGGTCGTTCGGTTATTTCAGCTTCGACGGCCTTGCGACCTCTGAGACTTATGTTGTAACGGTTAATTCACAACGTTACACGTTCACGACGCCGAGCCGCGTCATCAGTCTCGTTGACAACGTCATTGACGCTGACTTTATGGCCGATCCGCAGGAATAAAGGAAGGGAACATCCAGCCCCGCTTTTGAAATAATTGCGGGCGTTATTAGCACGAACAGGCGGCGCGACCGCTTGTTCGTGCTTTTTTTCGTCCATTGTATGGAAGCGCACATACTTCCACCGTTCAATGATTTAACTTTGCGGGTATAGGATTTTGTTAACGGTTCGAGAGACCAAAAGTTTTCAATGCCCTCAAGGATGAAAATAGCTGCATCAGCTGACTTTAGTGATTTTTTTGATGTGCGGTAGCATTGCGAGAAAGCGGTCAATTTTTATGTCGAAGAAGCCGAAAACGGAAATAAAATTATTGATATTTGTGGAAATATCGCCATATTCGAACTATATAAGCTCAATACTACGTTGTAGGACGCAAAACGCGTTTACTTTTTTTCGTTGAAATTTAACGAACAGCCAGGGGGAAACTATCTATGATAAGCAGTTTTAGACCATTATTTTATTTTTTTAAGAGCGCGCTATTTATCGCGGTCATCGGCGGGTCGATATTGTCAACCGCCGCTCATGCTACAGATGCGGGTTCAATATTTTTGGACCCGCTTCAGCAGGTATTTGGCGCCCAGCCGGCGACAACACCGGAAGATCCGCTAGCAACCAAGTTTACCGTCACGCCGCCAAATTATGATGTTGCGGCAAACAGTACGGGAAATACGTTTGTATGGACCTTTACGGCGGATAACTCGGCGGGCGGAAATGCCGAAGACCTGACGTTCACGATTCCCGATGGGTTTACGCCACCAACAGGACATATCACCGTTACGGCCGGGACATGCGACGCGTCGCTCCTCGGCATATCGGGGCAGGTCATTACGATCAGCCAGGGTCCGATGAATGGATGTAATGTAAATACGACGTTTACAGTGACCTATTTCGATGTAACTGCTCCGTCGACATTCGGGGTCTATCCGGTTGTGAATTCGTATCCTGGCAACAGCCCTCAACCGACTATAACTGTCGGCCCAGCGGCGCCATCGCCGACGAATACGCCTACGAACACGGCGACGAACACGCCAACCAATACGGCGACGAATACGCCGACAATGACGGCGACCAGCACGCCGACGGCAACCGCTTCGAACACGCCGACAAGAACGGCAACAAATACGCCCACGAGCACGGCGACGAATACGCCGTCAAATACACCAACGTTCACGCCGACGCGAACGGCAACAAGTACGCCGACGAATACGCCGTCAAATACTCCGACATTCACGCCGACGCGAACGGCCACAAGTACGCCGACGAATACGCCGTCAAATAGTCCGACGTTGACGCCGACGATAACGGCAACAAATACGCCGACGAATACGCCGTCAAATAGTCCGACGTTGACGCCGACGCGAACGGCAACAAGTACGCCGACGAATACGCCGTCAAATAGTCCGACGTTGACGCCGACGCGAACGGCAACGAGTACGCCGTCAAATACGCCGACGAATACGCCGACGCGAACGGCAACAAGTACGCCCACAAACAGTGCAACGGCGACCGCAACGAGCACACCGTCCGCTTCACCGACGGTCAATCCGGCGGGTGTTCAGATCCATTTCAGTGCCCAGATTTACAAGGAAGATGAATCTCAGGTAGCCGTAATTACAATAATTCGAGAGGGTGATCTGACCCAGACGTCCAGCGTGACCTTCACTACGTCCAACGGCACTGCGATCGGCGGAGCGTCATGTTCGACCGGCGTTGATTTCGTAAACGTGACGCAGGTGGTAACCTTCGCCCCGAACGAAACTTCTAAAAATGTCAACGTGACTCTCTGCGGTGACTCGCTTCGCGAGCTGACCGAGACCGCAGTTCTCACCCTCAGTAACGGGCCGATCAGTATCCCGTTTGTTGCAGAGCTCCAGATCAATGACACGGCTAATCAATATGTGACCACCGGCGCGATCTGCACGCAATTTGGAACCCCGGCTTCGCCATACCCGGCCACGATCACGGTCGCGGGAGCTCCAGCATCTATCGGATCGATGCGTATCACGCTGTACGATCTGTTTCATGAGTCGCCGGATAATCTTGATGTGCTGTTAGTCAGTCCGACGGGGCAGAAGTTTATCGTGATGGCCGACTCAGGTGGCACTCTGAATCTTGTGACACCGGTAACGCTTACGTTCTCGGATGTGGCGGGACAGGTCCTGCCAAATTCGAACCCGTTGACCACAGGTGCCTACGAGCCGACTAGTTGGGAGCCCAACCAGACGTCCTTTGCGGCCCCCGCACCTGCCGGCCCTTATAGTGAGCCGGGCAGCGCGATCGGCGGTACCGCAGCGCAAACGCTGAATGGCGTATTCGGCGGCTCTAACGCCAACGGAGTTTGGAGATTGTTTGTACGTGACGACGGAGGTACGAATGCACCAAGTGCCATCAACGGCTGCATCGGCGCCGTTGGCCTCGAGTTCCTCTCGACCACGGCGGCGAACGGCCACATTTCCGGACGCGTGACCACCGCCGACGGCAACGGCATTCGCAATGCCAAGGTAATCCTCTCGGGCAACTCGTTCAACGGCACCCGCGTTGCAACGACCAGCTCGTTCGGCAACTTTACATTTGACGGCCTCGCGACCGGCGAAACCTATGTTGTAACGGTCAATTCAAAACGTTACACATTCACCGTTCCCAGCCGCGTAGTCAGCCTAATAGATAATGTCGTCGATGCCAATTTCATCGCCGATCCTCAGTAATAACTGAGGTTCGCATTTCGGTATATAAGGCGGCTTTCGGGCCGCCTTTTTTCACATCTGCTCGCTATGGACAGCGCAGATGCACATTGGTTATACTTGACTAAATTCCGCACCCGATCGCCCGACAAGGAGACTAAGGTAAATGCCGTTCAAACTTTCTTCCCAATTTTCATACAGCCTGTTCGCGATAGCGATCTTTTTCGCCGGTCTGACAACGGCCATTCAGAGCTTTGCCGCGACACTGCCGCCCGGTTTTACCGAAACGTCCGTCGGCGGATTATCGAGCCCGACGGCGTTCGCCATTCATCCTGACGGACGCATTTTCGTCACGCAGCAGGGCGGAGCATTGCGCATTATAAAGAACGGCGCGCTGCTCACGACTCCGTTTACCACAGTGACGACGACGGGATCAGGCGAGCGCGGGCTTTTAGGCGTAGCTTTCGATCCTGATTACGCTGTAAATCGCTATGTCTATGTTTACTACACATCTCTGACGCCCGCGACCCACAACCGCATCAGCCGCTTTACTGCCGACGCGGCAAACCAAGACATCGCCGTTGTTGGCAGCGAACTGGTGATCATGGACCTCGATAATCTTAGCGGAGCGACCAATCACAACGGCGGCGCGATACACTTCGGCCCGGACGGCAAACTCTATATTGCGGTCGGCGAAAACGCCACGTCCTCAAACGCCCAATCGCTCAATAATCGATTGGGAAAGATGCTCCGCATCAATTCCGACGGAACGATACCCGCCGACAATCCGACCAGTTTTCCAAATATTGCCGGCACAACCACCGGCCTCAACCGAGCGATCTGGACGGTCGGAATGCGCAATCCTTTTACATTTGCATTTCAGCCCGGAACCGGGCGAGTGTTTATCAACGACGTCGGCCAAAACACCTGGGAGGAGATCGATAACGGCGCCGCCGGGTTAAATTACGGCTGGCCCAGTTGCGAGGGCCCGTTTCTGCAAGGATCGAGTACGCCATGCAACAACCCGAATTTCACCGACCCTGTTTATACTTACTCTTCCTCCACCGGTAGCGAATGCACCATCATCGGCGGCGATTTTTACAACCCCATGGATCCCGTGTCCATATTTCCACCACAGTACGTCGGCAAATATTTCTTTGCCGATTACTGTGCCGGCTGGATAAAGTATATTGATCCGGCAAGCCCGTCGCCCCTCGGCACGGCTCCGAGCTTTGCGACCGGCATTGGTTTTGGGCTGGTTGACATCCACGTCGCAAACGACGGCAGCCTTCACTACCTGAACCGCTCTGGCGGCGCCATTTTCCGCGTTGTATTCTCAGGAAATCCGACGCCGACAAATA
>JBKJJR010000299.1:0-3688 GCA_046597835.1 Pyrinomonadaceae bacterium | reverse complement strand
GAAATGTGGCAGATCGAATCCGCCGGCCAGATCGTCGACGCTGATTTCGACGAAATAACGGAGCTGATCGACCGCGGCGAACTGCTGCGAATCGACCGCGTTCGCAGAGGCGAGCTCCGCTGGATCGAAGCGGGCAAGATACCCTCTCTGATCTCGGTATTCAACGCAAAGGACGGTGACCAGCCCGCAAAACCTGTCATTACATTGACCAAATTAGGTGCCCCTTCGCCTTCCACGAATTCAATATCAAATCACGTTAATGGCTCGCCGGTCGCGCAGTTTCAAGCTGAGCCTATAACCGAACGACCGGCACTAATCGGTGATCCCATCTGCTCGGCTCATGTGGGCGTACCTGCGACTTACATCTGCGGGACGTGTTTCAGCCACTTCTGCAAAACGTGTCCGGCTTCCTATGGCGGCAACGTGAAGATCTGCCCGTATTGCGGTGCGATGTGCGAGTCGCTTGCAATAATGGAAGCGGCAAAAACTCAGGCCGCGACGCACACTGACACCGGCAGCGGATTTGGCTTTGGCGACTTTGCACAGGCATTAGCGTATCCGTTCAAGTTCAAAACGAGCTTGATCATCGGCGCGGTGATGTTCATGCTCTTCTCGATCGGTCAAAGTGCCACGGGCTTCGGCGGAATTTTTATGATGGGCTCCGCCTTGACATGTTATCTGCTTGCCAACACGCTTACGTTCAGTGTCCTTTCGAACACGATCGAAAATTTCGCACAAGGCAAGATAGGCGAAAACTTTATGCCGTCGTTTGCTGAATTCTCGATCTGGGGCGATGTCGTGCATCCGTTCTTTCTGAGCATTGCCGTGTGGATCGTTTCGTTCGGGCCGCTGGCCGTTTTGATCATCGCGACGTTCTTTTTTCTCGCCGGCGCGGTCAACAAGGAAATGAACGCCGTGCAGTCCGACGCTGCACAGACTGTCGTTCCCGAGTTGCCTTACGCACGAAAGGCAGCAAACCAAAGTCAGGCCGTCCGCGAATTGCTCAGTAAAACTGCCGACAATCAAAAGCGGCGCGTCGATCAAATGTCGGGACTCAATGCATCAGCCGGAGATATTGCCGTCTCACCAGGTTCAACTTCCTTGCTGGCCGCTAACACGGCCGGTTCCGCGCAACCGATCGACGAGAGCGAGCAAGCCGTAATGCAGGCCAACGAATTGATCCACCAGACGAAAAAGGCTCAGCTCGAATCCGTCGTCGGGAAAGGGCCTGATACCGTGGCAAATGAACGCTCGGAGTTGTGGTCAACGATCATCGGCTACGGCATGATCTTCCTGCTAGCCGGCGGCATATGCCTGCTTTGGGGCCTGTTGTATTTTCCGGCGGCCTGCGCGGTCGCGGGTTATACGCAGTCGTTTGCCGCCACCGTTAACCCGACCGTCGGCCTCGACACTATCCGTCGCCTCGGCCTCGATTACGTCAAGATACTGTTGATGTGCCTCGCGATAGTAATAATGTCCGGCGTTGTGAGCGGCGTCTTCGGGTTCGTTTTGTCAGCCTTTGACATGCCCGGCGTCGGCAACGTCCCGGCAAAAGCCCTCGTCAGCTTGTTCGGCTTCTATTTCTCCGTAATATTCTCTTGCGTGCTCGGCTTCGCTATGTTCAAAGCCGCTGACCGCCTCAAACTGCCGTCGTAACTGTCCCGCTGCCCCAACCTTTTTTCAACCTGATTTTCGGTACCCGTGTACCACTTGTACCACTCTTGTACCACTGCCGAGTGGTACAAGTTAAACTGCTGTATCTACACATCTTATGGCCACGAAATCAGTTGTACCGCGGTTTTGAGAAAAAAGTAAGACTTTGTCTTCAAAATCGCTAATTGCCTTTAACACAGACGTTACAGGGAATCACCCTGTTCGTTCGCCGCAATTCACGGTGGTACAGGCTTAAACAATTTGTGGATCAGAACCACTGTTTCATATTCAAGTTTCAAAGATCAAAGTCGCTGCAATTACAACGATCCCAGATCACATTAGCAAGTTAGCCGGCAAATTGAAATACCAATTTTCCCTATAAGGCTCAACTTTCTTGATTTGGCGTAACTTTCCGACTGTAATGCGATTATGTCTTTAATTCCCTGCGCACGGCTTCTGCCGCAAAATCTACTTCCTTTTGAGTATTGAAAATATGCATTGAAAATCTGATGCCGTTGAATCCAAACGGGTCATGGGTTGGGCGAATACTCAGTTTATGCTTATCAAGGAGCATTTTTACAAATAATTTCCTATCGATCTTTTCCGGTAGGACACAGGCAAGCATAGGTGACGCAAGCGGCCCGGCGGGCGGGCTTACGATCTTTAGGCTATCTAGCTGCTTCAGCTTCCAGTACAATCTATTACGCAGCGCCAAATTATGTTCCTCTACTTTGCCGATGCCGACTGACTCGAGATATTCGATCGCTTTGCCCAGTCCCAAGATAGACGCCAGATTCATCGTTCCGTTTGTATCGTTATAAGTGTTGTATGATGCGTCGAACTGCATAGGGCGAATAAGATCGCGGGCGTCTTTTGATATATACAGCAGGCCTGTGCCCTTGGGGCCCATTAGCCACTTGTGTCCGCTGGTTGCATAAGCATGACATCCGAGTTCTTTTACGTTTACCTTGATCGCCCCGGCGGCCTGTGCACCGTCAACAATGCATAAAATACCTTTTGACCGGGCCAACGCGGATATTTCAGCGACCGGCGTCCTTAGTCCGGTAGATGAAAAAACATGACTGACGGTTATGACTTTGGTGTCCTTCTTGATGCCGTCTTTGATCCTATGCATGATCGCATCCGCATTATTCTCCGCAGGAGGAATAGTGATCATATCGATCACAACTCCGCAATACTTGGCGAGATACTGCCAGCCATGCAGGCCGCCGCCATGCTCATGATTCGACGCCAGTATGCGGTCGCCACTTTTTAATCGTAACCCCTGCGCGATCGCGTTCATCCCGCTTGTTGTATTATTTGTGATTGCGATCTCACTCAGATCGCATCCGAGAAATCTTGCTGCGGTAGTTCGCGTTTTTTCGGCCAGCTCTTCCGCTCCGAATTTGCCATAGAACTTTACCGGCAGCGACTCCAGTTCAAGCCACATCCGCATCGACTCGTCGACAGTCTCCCTGCGGCACGGCCCGAGGGTTCCCGTGTTCAAATAAACAAGTCCGTCGGCAAACAGATATTCGCTGTCGGACTTTGAGTCGGCTTGCGCGGCGAAAACGGGAAATGCCGTATTGAGCAACATACCACCAGCAGATCCAGTCGTGACTGTGGTCAGGAATTTTCGTCGGTTAAACTTGTCAGAGATCATTGTCTTAAAATAACGGGTTTCTCGTACCGTCGCCAACGGCTATGAACGTTTATAGCCATGTGTGCAAACCCCAGGGAATGTTGGCCGGGCCCGACCGCCCGCTAACGACGGCAAATGTAGCACTTGTGTGTTTGCTTGGCGAGAATCCAGTCGTCACTGCTGCCGGTTTTGGCCCGCGTTTGTTCGACGTCCGATATTTTTCTATACTCATTAATTCAATGTTCATTGACCCATGATGATTGATCCTTGTTAATTTATGGCATTTTTTTGGCGTAGGAAGAAGGAAGACAAATTTTCGAACTCGGTTCTTGGGCTCGATAAATCGATCGAGGAGCTGAAGGCGCAGGAAGAGGCTGTTGAGCGCGAGATCGG
>JBKJJR010000298.1:0-3984 GCA_046597835.1 Pyrinomonadaceae bacterium | reverse complement strand
TCAGACAGCTCCGAAAAGCAGTCTGAACAGGGCATTCTACGCGGTCTTAGCCACTTGACGGTTAATTCGCACCACGAATCGAGTTTCTAACACCTATTTCAATATGTCATGTACCACATTTTTCTTTGATTTTTAAATGTGGCACGTGCCACAATCGCGCCAATTAGAATTTGAGTCGGCTCTATGCTAACTTAGAAATTCAAAAGTCATGGGAAAAATAATAGCGGTTGCCAATCAAAAAGGTGGTGTTGGGAAAACAACAACAGCAATCAATCTTGCGGCTGCATTGGCCGCAAATGGCAGGAAAGTGTTACTTGTTGATGCAGATCCGCAGGCAAATGCAACCTCCGGGGCGGGAATCGCTCGTAATAATACAAGAAAAAGCCTTTATAACGCCCTTATTTCAGGCGATCCTGTCCGTGAGATGGTTCTATCGACCGAGATCCCGACGCTTTGGGTACTTCCGGCTGATAAGAATCTCGCGGGTGCCGAGGTCGAGCTTGTCGAGATGAAGAATCGCAATTTCGTCCTAAAGAATCTTCTCGCTGACATCAAGACCTATTTTCACTACCTAATTGTAGATTGTCCGCCGTCTTTGGGAATCTTAACGCTGAACGGCCTCACTGCGGCCGATTCGCTTCTGATTCCCATCCAGTGCGAGTACTACGCGCTCGAGGGAGTAACCGAATTGTTCGACACCCTGACCAGGCTTAAACGTGAACTGAACCCGTCACTGGCAATAGAAGGCCTTTTACTCACGATGTATGACGAAAGGACGAATTTATCTGAGGCGGTTGCAAAGGATCTGCGCGATTTTTATGGCCCACAGGTTTTCAAGTCTGTTATACCACGCAACGTCCGCCTTGCCGAAGCGCCGAGTTTTGGGAAACCGATAATGCTCTATGATCCACGGTCAAGGGGAGCTGAAAGCTATAATGAACTAGCAAAGGAGATAATGAGAAATGCCTAGACAAACTCTTGGACGCGGCATAAATGCTTTGATGGGCGACGCCGCCGCTCCGCCAGCCGAAATGGTAACGGGTACGATTGAGCTGGACATAGATCTAATTGAGCCAAACCCGCAACAGCCCCGGACAAGGTTCGATGATTCAAATCTTGCAGAACTGGCGCAGTCGATCCGGGCGAATGGAGTCATTCAGCCGATCGTGGTTCGGCGAAATGCCGGCCGTTTCCAGATCGTTGCGGGCGAGCGGCGTTGGCGGGCTGCACAAATTGGTGAACTTCGAAAAATTCCTGCCTATATTAGGGAAGTTTCGGACGAAAAACTGCTTGAGCTTGCGCTCATCGAGAATATTCAGCGGCAGGAATTAAATCCGATCGAAGAAGCCAAAGCTTACGGCAAACTTATTGAAACTATTGGCCTTACACAGGAAATGGTAGCTGAAAGAGTTGGGAAAGAGCGATCAGTAATAGCCACTTCGCTGCGGCTCTTACGGCTTTCAGGCGATATACAGCGAGAGATCCAAGAAGGTTTGCTTACTGCCGGACACGGCCGGGCATTGCTGACAAGCGATGATCCGGGAGTGCGGCGGGCAGTCGCTAATTTAGCCATTGATCATAGTTTGTCGGTGCGAGAGACCGAGCGGGCTGTAAAACGGTATAAATTTTCGCCAACTGCACCAGGAACTAAGACGGTTGATCGAGGCCTGGATGCCAATATGAAAGCTGCGGAAACAAAATTGATGCGCTCTCTTAAAACTAACGTCAAGATCGTTCCAGGCAAAAAAGGCGCGAGCGGAAAGATAGAGATCGAGTATTACAGCGTTGATGATCTCGACCGAATCTACGAGCTTATAGTAAACCAATAAAAGGAGTTACGGCAATGCAAAAGCGTTTGACGGAAATGGTCGATTGCGCCGGTTGAGTGGCTAAACTCGCGCCGAGCGACCTTGCTCAAGTTTTGAGCAAACTTCCCGTTCAGAACAATGAAAATGTGATCGTCGGCTTTGACCACGCTGACGACGCGGGAGTTTTTCGCCTTACGGATGAAACGGCTCTTGTCCAGACGCTCGATTTTTTTACGCCGGTTGCAGACGACCCTGAAACTTACGGCCAGATCGCCGCTATTAATTCGTTAAATGACGTTTATGCAATGGGAGGCACTCCACTAACTGCTTTATCTATAGTGTGTTATCCGCAAAAAGGCGACTGGGATATTCTCGGTCGGATATTGGCCGGCGGACAAAAAGCGATGAATGATGCGGGTGTAGTGGTGATCGGCGGACATTCAGTTGACGACAAGGAGATGAAGTTCGGCTATTCAGTAACCGGCATCGTTCATCCGAATCGCGTTATTACAAATGCCGGAGCGAAACCAGACGATGTGCTGATCCTGACCAAACCGATCGGCACAGGTGCGATAAATACTGCGATAAAACACGGCAAAGCTAGCCAAGCAACGGAAAAAGCTGCGATAAAGGCAATGACAACATCGGCGGCTGAGGCATCCAGAGTAATGCAGAAAATAGGCGCAAATGCCTGCACAGATGTAACGGGTTTTGGTTTGATGGGCCACGGTTATGAGATGGCAAAAGCGAGCGGTGTGACGCTAAATATTGATTCTAAAGTTGTTCCATTGTTGCCGGACGTCTTGGAATTGATCGCTCAAGGTATGTTGACGCGGGGCGACAAGAACAATCGCGTTTACGTCGGCGAATCCGTTAGAATACAGACAAGCGTTTCCCGTGAGATGCAAAGCGCGCTATTTGACCCGCAAACGGCCGGCGGGTTGCTCATCTCGATGCCAGCAGTGAAAGCCAAAGCCTTTTTGGATGAAATTGCAGACGCAGCCATCATCGGGTATGTATCGGAAAAAGCAAATTACTTGATCGAGGTAAATTAGTTGTATTTATTCATCTTCGAATCTATCGGAACATCGGAACTGATCTTGGTCGGCATCGTCGCCTTGATCTTTCTAGGTCCGCGAAAACTACCCGAACTGGCACGCAAGTTCGGCAAGATAACGGCCGAATTTCGCGGAACAGCGAACGAATTCAAAGAGACATGGCAGCGAGAAGTGAATTTTGAGGAAGAAGCCAAATCTCTAGATATCAACGCCTTAGAGGCCGAGTCCGTGAGCCGCTCCAGTAATAATACTACCACTCAGACGCCTATCGAACCGTCCATTAAAGAGATCGATGCGGCAAGTTTTGCACATTTAGTTCCTACAGACGCGGGCCCTGTCGAACCCACAAAAGAAAAAGCAGAAATACTCGAAACAAACGACAAAAAGAACTGGCTGTAACGTTTAATGGAAGAACCTCAGAAAGAACAGGAGCTTGAACGAGGCGGGCAGATGTCGTTTCTGGAGCATCTAGACGAGTTGCGCAAGCGGCTCGTAAATTCTGTCATCATTATAGTTATCGCGTTTTTTATATGCTGGTATTTTTCTGACAAGATCTATAATTTTCTTTCCGTTCCGATCCGAAAAGCACTCTCCGAAGCATCGAGGCGCGACCTTCCTATTAAGGGATTGAACGGGGATGAGAAAGTCCTTACGATCGACAATCTTAAGGAAAACGACGAGGGCCGGTACATTTTTGATGATTCATTTAATCTGGGAGGCACGCTGGTTTCGCCCGGAACATCGATCAAAGCGAAGGTCGCGCGCGATTCCGAAGCGAGGCTCGGGCTTTTTACTACGGAACCGCTGTTTACAAATAACGCGATCGTTCCGGCCGGCGTGCGCCTTCCTCTCGAGTTCAATGAAACTGCGATAAGCCAGCCGAATTCCGATGAGCGAATGACCGTTACCACCGCGCTTGAACCGTTTACGTTATATGTAACGGTTGCTCTTTATTCGGCGGTAGCTTTGGCATTGCCGCTGCTGCTTTGGCAGTTATGGTTGTTTATTTCGCCTGCTTTATACAAACATGAACGGACGTATGTCACTCCGTTTATTGGACTTTCGTCCATTTCCTTTGTGATTGGGGCGGCATTTGCGTATTACATTCTCTTTCCGCC
>JBKJJR010000141.1:0-2604 GCA_046597835.1 Pyrinomonadaceae bacterium | reverse complement strand
CGGCGACAGACAGGCCGTCATAAAGTGCAAAATCCTCAGAGCGCCCGTCGCTTGTCCGCATTTTTAGTTCGTGAACTTTTAGATCGAACTCGATCTCGAAGCTGCCGCCTTCGTATGGGATCGTGCGTGTCGTGAGCCCGCGAGGGCTGACATAAAACGTGACATGCCACCAATGATTTACACGCGGGTGCATTCGCAGCCGTATCTTGCCGACTATCTGTAGATAAAGGTGCAGCGTGTTCTTGGTCGGCCGCCAGGCATCGAGCGGCATTTCGGGGAATAGGTCGTTTCTTTCTATTGGAGTCATGATGAGATTCCTCGCTTCGTTTGGCGATAATCTTACGCCACTACGGCGTAAGACTCAAATTTTCTGCACAAAAGCGTTGACATAAAATGTATTTAGCAATAAATTCAAATCATTCCAAATTAGGGAGAAAATTATGTCAGTCAAAGCTATACCTGAAGGTTACGAAGGCATCACGCCATATTTGATCTGCCGAAATGCCGAAGCGGCAATCGATTTTTACAAGCGTGCATTTGGCGCCGAGGAATTGTTCCGTATCGGCCATGAAGGAATGGTCGGCCACGCGGAGATGAAGATCGGCAGCGCGATCTTTATGATGGCAGACGAATTTCCGCCGATGGCAGTCGGGCCTGAGACTATCGGTGGTTCTGGCGTGAGCCTGTATATCTATGTCGAGGACGTGGACGCCTTTACCGAAAAGGCTATAGCCGAAGGCCTCGAAGTATTAAAGCCGGTTTCTGACCAATTCTACGGCGATCGTTCGGGACACTTCAAAGATCCGTTCGGCCACCTATGGGGATTCGCGACGCATAAGGAAGATCTGACGCCGGAAGAATTAAACCAACGTGCCAACGCTGCACACGGAGGTTAAGGTCAAGTCGTTTTCGGCGGGTGAAGGTCGTCTTTTTCTATTTGCTCGATCTTCTCAACGCGTCGCTCGTGACGACCGCCTTCGAAATCTGCGGAAAGCCACGCTTTTACGATCTTGTCGATCTCGTCCGGGGGCACAAATCTGGCCGGCAGCGACAGCACGTTTGCGTTGTTGTGCTGGCGAGACAGTCGTGCGATGTCTTCATTCCATGCGACGGCTGCTCGAATGCCAGGCACTTTATTTGCGGCTATTGCCATCCCCGTTCCCGAACCGCACACAAGTAACCCGCGATCGAATTTGCCCGCTGCAACCGCCTCTCCAACCTTTCGCGCGTAATCAGGGTAATCGACCGAATCGCACGAATATGTGCCCATATCGTCATACGCAACTCCAATTTCATCGAGAGTTTTCTTGAGATTTTCTTTATCTTCAAATCCGGCGTGGTCAGCGGCAAGCGCGATTTTCATAATGTCTCAATTCCTTTATTTTGCTTGTTAATAGCATACCCTAGCCTCCTATTCCGCGCACGTTCGCTAGTCGGGCGCAGTCTGCTCTGCATCTAACGAGAGGTGTCTTTTCGCGCAAAAAGTTTGTTGAGACGCGTAAAAGGGCATATAATAACGGGTTCAGTGGGCCATAATCGATGATCGTTACAACATTAAAAAAAATCTCTTTGCTTTTCGTGTTTTTCGCGTGTTTCGCGGGCACAATTTCTGCGCAGGATTTTTTGCCGGAGTTGGTCAAACGCATCAAACCGTCGGCGGTCGCGATCGAGACTTTTGATTCAAAGGACAACACGCTTGCTCGCGGCAGCGGTTTTTTTATCGCTCCCGACCGCATTATCACTAATAGGCATGTCATCGAACGAGCGACCCGCGTTGAGATCCATTTGCTAGACGGTAAGAAATTCCCTGTTCGCGGGGTGTTGGCCGTTGACGGCGAAGGCGACCTTGCGCTGGTGCAAGTCGATGTTCCAAAAGCGTTGGCGATTCCGCTGCCGATCGTTCGGGCGGCGCCGCAAGAGGGCGAGTCGATCGTCGTTATCGGCAATCCGTACGGCCTCGAAGGCAGCGTTTCGAACGGCATCGTCTCGGCCGTGCGTGAGATCTCCGGCTACGGCAAGATCATTCAGATCACAGCCTCGATCTCGCCGGGCTCGTCCGGTTCACCCGTGGTGAATATGGCCGGGCAGGTGATCGGCATCGCAACTTTGCAGGCCGCCGAGGGGCAAAATCTTAATTTTGCTGTGCCCGCCGAGCGCATAGCGCAGCTGAGGATCAACGACCTTCAAACTTTTTCGTCGCTTAGCTCCGAGAGCCAAAAGAACAAGCGTTCCTCGGCCGAGCGGCTTTATTCGCAGGGACTCGCGCAACTTTCGCGTGACGATTATGCCCGGGCTCTGCCGTATTTTGAAAAGGCGGTCGAAACCGACTCGAATTATGCCGAAGCCTGGTATCAGGCAGGTTATTGTTACGGCGTGCTCGGCCGACACGCCGATGCTCTCAAGGCGTCGCGCCAGGCGGCAAAACTTCGCCCCGAATGGCCGGCGACTTTTGTAAATATCGGCGCGTCGAGCTATGCTCTCGGCCAGTATAAAGAAGCGGTCGAGGCTTACAAGCGGGCGATCGCTTTGGATGACAGCAATCCCGACATCCAGTATTCGCTCGGTCTTACGTTCAACAAAATGAATCGCCCCGCTGAAGAGATC
>JBKJJR010000123.1:0-8645 GCA_046597835.1 Pyrinomonadaceae bacterium | reverse complement strand
GACGAACTGGCGAACATTATATTTAAGTATGGCGAAGAGAGGCATTCGCGAAAGATCGCGAAATGGATCATTGAAAAGCGAGAAAAAGGCGAACCGCTCACCACCACGTTCGAGCTTGCAGAGCTGGTGCGAAAGGCGGTTCGAACTGGCCCGAAGTACAAGATCCATCCTGCGACACGAACATTTCAGGCTTTGCGCATAGCGGTAAACGGCGAACTTGACGTCTTAGAGCAGTTTATTTTTGACTCGATCGATATTTTGAAAATTAACGGCGTCCTGGCGATCATTTCCTTCCATTCGTTGGAAGATCGCATCGTAAAACAGGCCTTTCAACGACTATCGGGCAAATGCCAATGTCCGCCGCGAATGCCGCAATGCATGTGCGGTGCCGTGAAAAAAGTTGAGATTTTGACGCGAAAGCCGGTGATACCGGACGAGAACGAGCAAAACCAAAACCCACGATCGCGAAGTGCAAAACTTCGAGCGTGCCGCAAAATAGTTCAGTAATTTACCTTTCGGAGGATGTCCATGAACAAGAGAAATCAAACCCGGCCAAAACGCACAAACACAAAGAGGGATCAAAGTGGTTCGAGTCGGTTTCGAACATTTTTACTAGTGTTTATTTTGGTGATAATGCTGGTAAGTGGGTTTTTCTTAGCGGCAAGGCAGCACTTTTCTTCGATGGATTTTGGCATGAGGAATTCACGGCTTCGCCGGCAGGTTGATGAACTTGACGCTGAAAAGCGACGCCTTTTGCTTGCGCGTGAGGTCGCACTTTCGCCCGCTGAGATTAAGAAGGCGGCACGGAAGACAGGTCTCCTTGTTCCATCCGGCACCGCGGGCGAAACCGCACAAGTTGCTTCCACAACAAAAGAAAAAGCTCTGCCGAATGTCGCTGCGGATACAAAATCAATGATCATAAAAACCGCGGCGGTCTCTCCTGTTCCGCCAACTGCTGTTGCAGCCATTGCGAAAAAGGATAGGCCGAAACTGCAAAAACCTTAAGCTCGCACCGACTGAGGCTTTTTAAGTTGAGATGTGATCAATTAATTTCAAACAGATCTAGCAGCGAAAAAAAATGCGGCGTTCAAAGAAAACAAAAAAGGATTTACGTCAGGTGGCCTTCACGCGGTTTATGTTTGTGGTGGCCTTTTTTGTTTTATGGATCGGCGGCATCAGCGCCCGGCTTGTTAATCTTCAGGTTACGCAACACGCATGGCTGAAGGATAAAGCCCTCGACGTCCGTCAGGATGTTAAACAAACGCGGATGCTGCGGGGAACGATATATGACCGAAATGACCGTGCTCTCGCGATGAGTTTGTCGGTTAAAACTCTCTATGCGGACCCTCATGAAATTGAAGACACAAATGCTGCGGCAAAAATCATCGCGAAAGCCTTAAAACTCGATGCAAATCAGGTTGCAAATCAGCTCAAACAGGGAAAAGAAGCTAATAAACGGTTTGTTCCGCTCGGAAAGAAGCTTGACGAAGAGGCCGTTCAGAAGATAAACAAGTTACTCGATCATCCTGACGTGAAAAAGCCCGACCTCCCTAATTTTGCCGGCCTTCACTGGAGAGAAGATCAAAAACGAAGTTATCCCTATCAGTCAATGGCCGCGCAGGTTGTTGGATTCAACGATGGCGAAGACGACGGAAAAGCGGGCATCGAGCAGTCGCAGGACGATATTCTGCACGGGGCAATCATAAAGAAGGTGCAAGAACGTGATCGTCTCGGCCGGGTGTATGACGAGACGGCAATTGAGCGCGATCCTCCCAGCGATATTGTTTTGACTCTTGATACGGCCTATCAGTATTTAGCCGAACAGGCGCTGGAAAACGGCGTTCGCGCCGCACAGGCCAAGTCGGGAATGGCTATCGTGATGAACCCGAAGAATGGTGAAATCCTGGCGCTTGCTAATTATCCGACTTTTGACCCCAATACTATTACCGCTTCCGCCGCTGAGACAATAGGTAATAAAGCAATCCAGACGGTGTATGCTCCCGGATCCGTGTTCAAGATCGTTGCATACGGCTCGGCGCTCGAAAAACATCTATTCACTCCTGAGGACAAGATCGACGCGGGCAATGGCAGCCTTACGGTAGCGAAACATGTTTTTTCTGATCATCACACTGGCACGATGAGTTATGCAGACGCCTTGGCGCACTCAAGCAATATCTGCGCGATCAAAACAGGAATGCGCGTTGGCACTGAAGACTTTTTTGCGATGATCCAAAAAATGGGTTTCGGGAGCAAAACGGGAATTGAATTACCAGCCGAAACTCAGGGCCTTGTTCGATCGCCCGAAAAGTGGTTCGGGGACTCGCTGGCGTCTATGTCTATTGGTTATGAGATCGGCGTAACCGCGTTGCAAATGGTAACTGCGTTTGCGACGATAGCCAATGACGGAATTAAAAACCAACCGCACGTTATCAAGGAAATTCGCAGAACCGGCCAACAGCCCAAAATAGTGACGTCGCCCCAGCAAATTCAGGTGATCACATCCGAATCAGCCAAAAACCTGAGGATCATGCTGCGACAGGTCGTCGTGAGCGGCACCGGCCGCCGCGCCCAGCTAGACGGGTATTCTGTCGCAGGCAAAACCGGAACAGCATGGAAGTTTAATCAAAAAACGAAAAAGATCGACTCTTCCAAATATATTTCGTCGTTTATTGGAATGGCGCCTGCTGATAATCCCGAGATCGTCGTCGGCGTTGTGATGGATGAACCGCAGGTCGGTGCCCGCGACGGCGGAATGGTTTCGGCTCCGGTGTTTCGCGAGATCGCTCAACAGATCCTGCGTGAAATGAATGTCCGGACAGACTCTCAAGTAAAACAAGAAACACTGATCGCAGAAGATATTCCAGAGATTCCCGCACCGGCGCCGACGGACAAAAAATCTTCGGAAAGCAAGCCTGCTAACGATAAAGAGGCTGACACACCGGCCGGCAGCAAAGCGGTGGATCGGCCGTACTCGACCACGAAGCCAAAAGCGACGCAAACGCCTGCCGGAAAAGATAAGCCCGTTAGAAAGACAAACGAGAAAAAATTTAACGACACAGGCAAATTGACTGCGCTGTTGCTGCGCAGATTTGATATTGGAGAATTTATACCGATAGATACACAAGAAGTTGAAACTTGAAACCGTCATTGAATATATGAATGCAGCCGCGACCGATCTTGATCCTGCTTTGCGTCAACGCGAAGCGGGTTCTTTTGCTATCGACTCGCGTGAAGTACAGCCCGGCGATGTATTTTTTGCTCTTTCACAGCCCGATTATAGCAACAATGGTTTCAACGGCGGCTTTGAAGATTCGACCCGCTATGTTTCGGATGCGTTTGAGAAAGGAGCGTCCGCGTGTGTCGTTCGGACGGACAGATTTGATGAGCATCAATCTGATCTCGAAAAGTTTCGCGACCGTTTAGTATTTGTCGATGACACGATTGCCGCTTTTCAACGACTTGCCCACGGCGTTTATCTCGACTGGAATAAGCCGGTGGTTGCGATAACGGGTAGTGCCGGAAAAACCACCGCGAAGGAACTGACGGCTCAGGTTTTGGAAGCGAGTGGCCGTAAGGTGCTTCGCAACATCAAGAATTACAACAACGGCCTCGGCCATCCGCTGACCGTTTTAAAGCTGGCGGCTGACAACAGTTATGACGTTGCCGTTCTCGAAATGGGAATGTCCACGCCGATGAACGAGATCGCTCGTCTCTGCCGCATTACCCCGCCTGATGTTGCAGTTGAATTGAATGTTCTGCCTGTGCATGTCGAACATCTTGGTTCGATAGAGAATGTGGCTAAGGCAAAGGCAGAGCTTGTCGAAGGAATGAAGCCCGGCGGAACGGCGATCCTTAATGCCGATGATCCGCGTGTGGCAAATATGCACTGGCTGAGCAAAGGAGTCACGATCACTTACGGTATTGATAACACGGCGGATGTGAGAGCAGAAAATATTCAGTTCGAGGGATTTGGCGAGACAAAATTTTCGCTCGTCTGGGGCAGCGAGTCGGCAGATGTTTCTTTTCCTCTCAACGGCAAACACAACATTCTCAATGCTCTCGCGGCTGCCGCTGTTGGTATAAGTTTGGGGATGAGGGTCGAAGAGATCGCTGCCAGCCTAGAGACGGTTGCCACACCGACGCAGCGCGGCGAGGTTTTGCATTTTGCGAAGGGATTCACGGTCATTAACGATTCCTACAATTCTAATCCGGCGGCGTTGATGTCGATGGTCGAGACGTTGGTCGAAGGAGCCGGCAAAGGCCGCAAGATCGTCGTCGCGGGTGAAATGCTCGAACTTGGCGCGGACGAGGTTGAGGTGCATCGTGACGCGGGGCTCCAGATAGCTGCCAGCGGCATCGACATGCTGATCGGCGTTCGCGGGCTTGCCAAAGACATGGTCGATGGAGCACGTGACGCTGGTTTGTCCGATGCGAATTTTGCACAAGATTCCGATGCCGCAGGTGAGATGGTAGTCCGAACCGTTAAAAAGGGAGACGTGCTGCTTGTAAAAGGTTCGCGGGGCGTGCGGACTGAAAAGGTCATTGAGAAATTGTTGGAGAAGTTTGAACTGGAGGTTGATAGCACCGCGATTCGGAAATAGAACTTTTTGAGCGCGAATCTCAAATCTGAAATTTCAAATCTAAGTTCGCAAATCGCAAATCCAAAATTGGCCCATGCTCTATTACTTCCTCTACCAATTTCTCTACCAGCAATACGGGCGTAACAGCGAGTCGTATTTTTTTAAGGGGCTCAATGTTATTCAATACGTAACGTTCCGAACCGCGCTTGCTGCAATCACATCCCTTCTTATTTCGCTTTTACTGGGCCGGGCGGTTATAAGAAAACTTGCCGATATGAAATTCGGCCAGGAAATACGGGAAGAAGGGCCGGCTTCGCATCAGGAAAAACGCGGGACGCCGACTATGGGCGGCATTTTGATAATCGGTTCGGTATTTCTTTCGACGATACTCTGGGCGCGGCCGGACAGTCTATACTTGTGGATCGCATTGGCCGCTACGATCCTGTTTGGTGCGGTGGGCTTTGCAGATGATTGGATAAAGATCGTCAAGAAACGAAGCCTGGGGTTGACGGGAAAGCAGAAACTGCTAGGACAGTTGATAACTGCATTGCTTGTATGGGGCGTGCTGTGGGCTTGGGGAAATTACCCTTGGAATCTCAGCATTCCGTTTTTTAAGGCGACGGCGGAAGCCAATCAAGCATTGAGTGTGAGCTGGGTCGGCCCTGTCATTTACTTTTTCTTTATCGCGTTTATTTTGCTTGGCTCATCGAACGCGGTGAATTTGACCGATGGCCTAGACGGATTGGCGATCAGCGTGACCTTTATTGCGATGTCGGCGTTGACCGGATTGACATACCTGGCAAGCGATGCCCGTTGGGCCGAGAGGCTCGATATTACTCATAACCCTGCGTCGGCTGAATTGACAATTTTTTGCGGTGCGATGGCTGGCGCAAGCCTTGGGTTCCTATGGTATAACGCGCCGCCGGCTGAGGTTTTTATGGGCGATGTGGGATCGCTCGCTATTGGCGGAGCATTGGGAACGGTCGCCATTTTGACAAAACAGGAATTTTTGCTGCCTTTCATCGGCGGCGTCTTTATTCTCGAAGCCGCTTCGGTGATGCTGCAGGTGTCGATCTTCAAATTGACAAAACGGCATGGCCAGCCAGGACGGCGTGTCTTTAAAATGACGCCGCTACATCACCATTTTGAAATGTCTGGATGGAAGGAACCAAAGATCGTATTTCGATTTGTGATCGTGGCGGTTTTGTTCGCGTTGCTGAGTTTATCGACTCTGAAGCTACGTTAGGTTTTGTTCCGTTCCACCGAGAGTGGAACAAGCGGAACAAGGTGGAACAGTGTGAACCAAAATTCTAGCCACAATATATTGTAGTTATATTGTAGTTTTTGAAACGTGGAGATTACAGGGCGAAAAAGTTTGGTGTTGGGAGCCGGAAAGTCAGGCATTGCATCGGCGCGTTTTTTGGCCGCGCACGGTGCGACTGTCGCTGTCCACGATAGGAAACCGGTTGAAGAGTGGCTCGATGCGGCTCGCGCATTGAAGGAAAGTCACAACGTTGAGCTTATTAGCGGTGAAATGCCTTCGTTTGATCAGATCGACCTTGTCGTCATCTCGCCGGGCGTGCCGACAAACGCTATTCCCGCAGGATATGACGGCGAGGTTATCGGCGAGATCGAGCTTGCATTTAGGTTTTTGAAAGGACGTATCGTCGGCATAACCGGCTCGAACGGTAAAACGACGACAACTTCTCTGATCGGCGAATTGCTCAAGAACGCCGGGATCAAGACGCAGGTCGGCGGCAATATTGGGACGCCGCTGTTGAGTTTGACGGAGACTTCGAGTGATGACGGTTGGACGGTCGTAGAGCTTTCTAGTTTTCAGCTTGAGACGATAAAAGATTTCCGCCCCAACGTCGGCATATGTTTGAACGTGACACCAAATCACCTCGACCGTTACGATTTTTTTCAGGGATATGCCGCGGCGAAACAAAGGCTTTTTATGAATCAGACCTCGGAAGATGTTGCGGTTTTGAATGCAGACGACGAGATCACGGCAAGTTGGGCTACAGGACTTAAGGCAAAGGTGGTGATGTTCAGCGTAATAAGTGAGTTAGACGAAGGAATGTTTTTGCGGGGCAACGATTTAATCTGCCATGCGGATGGAAGAGAAAAGGTGCTGACGACTCGCGGCGAGATATTTCTTCGCGGGCTTCATAATGTCGAGAACGTATTGGCCGCCTTCGCGGCGGGTCTGGCGTGCGGAGCGTCGCCGGAATCGATGCGTGAGACGGTGAGGGAATTCAAGGGCGTCGAGCACCGCATCGAATTTGTCGCCGAGATAGATGGCGTGAAATTTTATAACGATTCGAAGGCGACTTCGGTCGATGCCACGTCAAAGGCCCTCAAAGCGTTGAGCGGCGCTGAAGGCAAGACCATTCTGATCCTGGGCGGACGCGGTAAGAATGCACCGTATGCTCCGCTGATCGGCTTGATCGAATCGTCCGTTCGGTCGTTGATCCTGATAGGTGAAGACGCTGACAATATCGAATCGCAGTTGTCAGGAAATGCTGATATTATTCGAGCCGATTCGCTGGAAGATGCCGTTGCGAAAGGTTTTGCAGCCGCGAAACGAGACGACGCCGTGCTATTGGCTCCGGCGTGTGCGAGTTTTGATATGTTCAGGGGTTTTGAGGAAAGAGGAGCGGTTTTTAAGGCGGCGGTAGAGAATTTGAGAAATGAGAAGTCCGAAACCAGAAGTCAGAATTCTGCCTGCTGACTTTTGGTTTCTGATTTCTGACTACTTTGGAAGAAATGGTTGAAGATAATCGCATAGATTGGTATATGTTCGGAATTGCGGCCGCACTCGCGCTTTTTGGGGCGATGATGGTCTATAGCGCGTCGGCGATGTTTTCTCTGAAAGAGACCGAAAGCAATAGCCAATACGTTTATTTTTTCAAGCAGATCGCATTTACGATCGCAGGCCTTGCGGCGATGTATGTCGTAAGCAGGATCGATTATCATATATTCCAAGATGCGCGGGCCGTATATGGAATTGTTGGAATTACTATCGTTTTATTGCTTGCAGTTTTTGCGTTCCCGCCAATCAACGGAGCAAGAAGGTGGATAAGATTTAGCGGTTTTTCATTTCAGCCGTCTGAGCTTGCAAAGATAGCTCTGCCGATATTTTTGGCGTATTACCTCACGAAAAAGGAAGACCTCGTCGGCGATCTGCGGCAGGTCGTTTTGCCGTGTTTGATCGGTATGGGGGCTTTGGGCGGGCTTGTTTTTCTTGAAAAGGATCTGGGCACGACAATCGTTTTGTGTGCGATATTTTCGGCGGTTTATTTTGCCGCCGGTGCCAGACTCGTTCACATTGCCGTAGTCGCTGCAGCGATGGTGCTTATCGGTGTCGGCGCAATAGCATATGCGCCGTGGCGCGTGGAACGTATGATGGCGTTTCTCGATCCGTATAAATATGCTAAAGACGAAGCGTATCAGGTTGTTCAATCACTTTATGCGATAGGTTCCGGCGGCGTATTTGGCGAGGGTTTTGCAAAGGGACACCAGAAACTGTTTTATCTGCCTTATCCGTATTCGGATTTTATTTTTTCGGTGGTTGGCGAGGAATTGGGGCTGATCGGAACGCTGGCTGTTGTGATTGCCTTTGGCTTGCTCTTATGGCGCGGTGCGAGGGCGGCGGTATTGGCTCCGGACAGGTTTGGAAATTTACTCGGTATTGGAATAATCACGGGGATAATTGTTCAGGCATTGTTTAATATCAGCGTGGTCACCTCGCTTCTGCCTGCCAAGGGCATTCCGCTTCCGTTTATTTCGTATGGCGGATCGTCGGTGATGGTGACGCTGATCGGCGTTGGAATTTTGTTGAGCATTTCAAGGTTTGCGACGGAAGATAACCGCCGAGATGCCGAGAAGCGGAGAGAAAAGATCAGGCGCAGATAATGTTTGTGACCTGCGGCTCCGTGATGAAAACAAGATGAAAGTATTGATCGCGGCCGGCGGGACCGGCGGACATATTTATCCAGGAATTGCGGTCGCCAAGGAGATCCTGAGGCGGGACGCTGGATCTGAGGTGTTATTTGTCGGCAC
>JBKJJR010000039.1:0-2895 GCA_046597835.1 Pyrinomonadaceae bacterium | reverse complement strand
AATTTCCCGAGCCGACACAACAAGCGTGCGCCCGAATCGTTTCAGCGATGATAAAATTTCCCGAACTAATCGGCGGCAGTGAACGCCTCGACACAATGCTTATGCAGGCCGCGCCGGGCAAGATCGTCTCAAAGGTCGGCGCCGACGGCGTCTGGCTCTGCGGCGTCCTACCAAATGAAAACTGGCCGACCGGCCTCGGCATCGCTTTGAAAGTCGAGGACGGCGACGATCATCGCGCGCGGCCGGTCGTCGCTGTCGAAATATTGCGTCAATTGGAAATTCTGAAAAGAAGTGCCTTGTCGGAAGTTTCACCCACGGCGATAAAAAACCGGCTTGGAAATAAAGTCGGTGAAGTCGTTTCAAACATTGTGATATAGACAGTGATCGAAATTAAAGATCGGAAGCGATTACGATGGACGACGTAAACCAATACTACCAAGCTAACATAGCTGATTTGCTACGGGCACTGAGCGACCCCGCGAGCGCCCGATCTTCACTCGACAACCTCGGAACATTAAACGTGGAAAGGGTTTTGGATATTGGGTGCGGTATCGGTCAGGCTTTGTATCCTCTGGCCGCAAGTAACGGAGCTTTCGGCGTTGGAGTCGATGTTATAGATGCTGGTTTGCATATCGGTCGTGATTTTTATGCCGAGCATCTTTCAGACGCCCGAGTGTCGTTCGTCCACTCTAACGCCGAGTCATTGCCTTTTCCCGACAACACTTTCGACGTGGTGAATTGTGGCCTCGCTCTGCCGTATATGGACAATGCCCGTGCGATCGCACAGGTCGCCAGAGTTCTGCGGCCGGGCGGCATTTTCCTTCTCAAAATACACCACCCGCGTTATTATCTTAAAATGCTTTTGACGGGATTGCTCGCCCGAGATTTTCTATCGCTAGTACACGGCGGGCGCGTTCTGGTTGCCGGAACCGTCTATCACCTAACCGGGCAACAGCCGAGATTAAAGCTCCTCAATGAATCCTTCCAAACCGAGTGGCTGCTGCGTCGTGAATTAGCAAGACAAGGCCTTATAATTGAACGAGATCAGATTAAGACTAACCCGGAGACGCCGGCGTTTGTTATTTGTAAAAAACAATAAGGGTAATAGGTGCACTACGCTAATGCCGGTTGACCGCTGCCAGATCGCTTCTCAAATTCCACTCTGCTGAACGCCCGATCCACCCACAGATTTGTCAGCTTTTCCTGAATACTGTTTGCACGTAGGCGTTCGTTGAGATTTTTGAAATCGACAAAATCGAGATGCTGGTCTTGGTTAAAGCACGAGAAAACGAAAAACTCCTCGCCGGTGTGCGGGTTGACGTGGCGCTGGAGGCATTGGGCGCAGACCTCTTTCATCATGCATTGCATGGGCGAATTGATCGAGCCGATGGCGACGTGGTTCTCATTTAGGAAAGGTTTTAGTGTTGTGTGTCGAGCTTCGCGAACGCCGTTCATCATACGGTCGGAGCCGATGGCGATTATGCGGTCAACGTCTTGCAGATCGACGGTTTGCGTTCCCAGACGGCCTTCGGCATAGGCGATCATTGCCTGGACGATATTTCCTCGAAAATGCGCGTCTTGCGAACGCTGTGGCACGATCTCGTTGCCAAAGTCCGTCGCCCAGACGACTTGGTCGGTCGCATTCTCGATCTCCTCGCGTTTGAAAAGATCAGAGCCGTTCTTGTAGCCGGCAAAATAAATAACCTTGTTCTTGTTTTTTCTCAGAGCACGAGCGATCGAGAACAACACGGCGTTGCCAAGTCCGCCACCTGCCAGCAGGACTGTCTGGTTTTCAGTGATCTCTGTTGGAGCGCCAGTCGGACCCATTACAAGAACTTCTTCGCCTTCTTTCAATAAAGAACAAAGCCGCGACGACGTTCCCATTTCGAGGACGATCATCGAGAGCAATCCTTTTTCTTCATCGACCCATGCGCCGGTCAATGCGAGACCTTCCATCATCAGCCGCGTGCCGTCGATCATCGGAGCCGATGTTTCGAAATTCTGAAGACGATAAAATTGTCCGGGTTCAAATTTTCGAGCCTGTAGCGGAGCCTTGACGATCACATCGACGATCGTAGGCGTCAGCCGGTCAACTTTTACAACATAGGCTCGCAGTTGCTCATCAAGAGTCGCTTCAAGTTTGTCAAAAATTGAGTCACGTTCTGACTGCGGCAATATTCCGCGCGTTGCTAATTCTTCTGCAAAAAGCTCGACAACCTTTTCGTAACCATCTTTTGCAGAGGCCATTGCCTTGACGACGTTTCCGGCGTATTTCGGATGATTGTCACCGTAATAAGAAATGAATTTGCCGTCGTGCTCGTAGCTTGTAAAGAATCCAGTTTCGCCTTTTGCTGCTTCGACCGCATGGAGTTCGCGGTTGCCGTTTCGCTCAACTTTGAAAGGTTGGAAAAACTGCCGCCACTCGTCCATCTGAAATGTGCCTGGCTTTTCCTTTTCGTAAATGACATTTGGAGAAGTGCCGGCCGCGACGCAGACCGTGTGAGCCGGGAACTCGTGCATCTCGCCCGTAGTTTCAAATTTGCCGGTTTCCGCGACATAGTTCAGCCGCTCAAAAATGAGAGCTTTGACGGCGTTGTATTCGTCGGGAACAGCCTCGGCCGGGTTCATACATTCGACAAAATCGATACCTTCTTCGAGGGCTTTTTGAACCTCTTCGTGATTGAGTCTGTAGGCCGGCGAATCCTGCAGACGCTTGCGGTAAATGAGCGAAACACCGCCCCACCCGCGAACCAGCGGAATGAAATTCGGCTCTTCCCCGGCAGCTTCTGCACGAGCACGTTCGGAGCGGATCTCTTTGCCGTGTTCTAGGAATTCCTGCAGCACGCGGATCTCTTCCTCGTCAAAACTTTCAACGACCTTTTCCTCGCCAAATTC
>JBKJJR010000247.1:0-3316 GCA_046597835.1 Pyrinomonadaceae bacterium | reverse complement strand
CGATGTCGTCGCAAAAAACTCGGCCGGCGTGACCTATCTGATGAAAAAGAACAAGGCCACGATCTTTAACGGCTTTGGAAAGATCGTCGGGAAAGGCAAGGTCGAGGTAGCGTTAGCCAACGGCAAGAAAGAGACTATTGAAACCAAAAACATCATAATCGCCACCGGCAGCGTGGTGCGGCCAATTCCCGGCTTTGAGACCGACGGCAAACAGGTCGTCAATTCCGACCACATTCTCGAACTGGAAAAAGTGCCGAAGTCGATGATCGTGATGGGCTCAGGTGCGGTCGGCGTCGAATTTGCGAGCGTTTATGCGCGTTTTGGGTGTGATACGACGGTTGTTGAACTTATGGACCGTATAGTGCCTATCGAGGACGCCGACGTTTCAAAAGAGTTGCTCCGCAACTTCAAAAAACAGGGCATCAAATGCGAAACGGGCATCAAGCTCGATAAGTTCGTTAAAGATAAAAACGGCGTTAAGGTTTCCGGCAAAAATGCCAAGGGTGATGCCGTTACATTCGAAGCCGAAATGCTCCTCGTCGCCGTCGGTCGGATGCCGTATATCGAAAACCTCGGCCTCGAAAACACGAAAGTTACCGTAAACCCGCGCGGCACGATCAAGGTTAACGAATACTGCGAGACAGGCGAGCCGAATGTTTACGCTATCGGCGACGTCATCGACACCGCCTGGCTAGCCCACCTCGCTTCAAAAGAAGGCATCATGGTCGTCGAACGGATAGCCGGCAAAAAGGTCGAGCCGATCAAACAAAACCTCGTCCCTAACTGCACCTACTGCGACCCCGAAGTCGCCAGCGTCGGCCTGACCGAAGCCAAAGCTAAAGAAGCCGGCTACGACGTAAAGGTCGGCAAATTTCCGTTCTCGGCTTCGGGAAAGGCGCGCATTCTCGGCGAGACTGACGGTTTTGTAAAGATCGTCTCCGAAACGAAATACGACGAGATCCTCGGCGTCCACATCATCGGCCCGCACGCTACCGAACTCCTCGCCGAAGCCTGCGTCGCCATGGCCCTCGAATCCACCGCCGACGAACTAGGCCGCATCATGCACGCCCACCCAACAGTTTCTGAGAGCGTCATGGAAGCCGCCGAAGGCGTGCACGATCTGACGATACATATGTAATGGCGTCAACCTCGTATCCTCGCAACAAGATCGACATCCTCCTGCTCGAGAATATCTCGGACGCGGCGGTTGATGAACTGCGCGCGGGCGGCTACGCAAACGTTAAAAAGATCAACGGAGCACTCAGTGAAGCGGAATTGATCAAGGCCGTTAAGGGTGTGCATCTTGTCGGCATTCGTTCGAAAACGCAGCTAACAAGTAGCGTAATAAATGCAGCCGATAAACTGCTTGCAATCGGCTGTTTTTGCATCGGCGTTAATCAGGTCGATCTCAAAGCGGCGACCGTAAAGGGCGTTGCGGTTTTTAATGCACCGCACGCGAATACGCGTTCGGTGGCTGAGTTGATCATTGGCTTGTGCGTGATGCTGATCCGCAGAGTTCCGGACAAGAACGCTGCAGCGCATCGCGGCGAATGGCTCAAAGAAGCGAAAGGCAGCTTTGAGCTTCGCGGCAAGACGCTCGGCATCGTCGGCTACGGCAATATTGGCTCGCAAGTGTCGGCGATGGCCGAGTCGTTGGGGATGCAGGTCATTTATTACGACATCGCGACCAAGCTGCCGCTCGGCAACGCCAAACAGATACGCGATCTAAAAGAATTGTTGAAAACTTCGGATATTGTCACGCTCCACGTGCCTTCGGACGCGACGACGCGGAATATCATCAACGCCGACACGCTCAATTCGATGAAAAAGGGCGGCATTTTGCTAAATTACAGCCGCGGTGACGTTGTCGATCTCAAAGCGTTAAAAAATGTGCTCGACAAAGGTCAACTCTCAGGCGCAGCAATTGATGTTTTCCCAGATGAGCCGGAAAAGAACGGCGACACATTTTCATCCGTTTTGCAAAACCTCCCAAACGTCATTCTGACGCCGCACATCGGGGGCTCGACCGAAGAGGCGCAGGCCAGCATCGGTCTCGATGTAACGTCAAAGCTTATAAAATATCTCGAACTCGGCACATCAGAAGGCTCGCACACCGTTCCGCCCGTTTCGCTTCCGCCGCAGAGCGGCACGCATCGCATTCTTCATATCCACCGCAACGTCCCGGGCGTGCTCGGCCAGATCAACTCGCGCCTCTCAAAACGCGGTCTCAACATCACCGGCCAGTTCCTCAACACAAATCCCGAGATCGGCTACGTGATCCTCGACGTCGATTCGAAAATATCCAAAGAGGCATTTGAGATACTAATAGGCATCAAAGGCACCATTCGAGCTAGAATGGTTTACTAAGAATAATTAACCGCAAATGAACGCAGATACACGCAAATAAAAAGAAGTTAGATATCTGTGTTAATCTGCGTTCATCTGCGGCTAAATTTTTATGTTTATGAGAACTCTATTCTGCATCCTCACTTTCCTGTTTACCTCTCAATTTGCTTCTGCCCAATGGATCAAACAAACGGTCAATACAACCGCTTCATTTCGCGGCCTGTCGGTCGTAAATGAAAAGGTCGTCTGGGCAAGCGGCACGGACGGAACAGTGATCCGCACGATCGACGGCGGCAAGACCTGGAATGTAATGACCGTCCCCGGCGCCGAAAAGCTCGACTTCCGCGACATCGAAGCCTTCGACGCAAACACCGCCTACATCCTCAGCATCGGCAACGGCGAATCTTCGCGCATTTACAAAACGACCGACGGCGGCGAAACGTGGAAACTGCAGTTTAAGGCGAACAATCCGAAATTGTTTTTTGATGCGATCGCGTGCAAGAACCCGTCAAGGTGTTTTGCCATGGCCGATCCGGTCGACAACTCATTTCCTTTGATCGAAACAGGGGACGGAGGAGCGCACTGGCAACTTTGGCCCGTCTGGTTTCCCCGAACTGCTGAAGGCGAGGCAAGCTTTGCCGCCAGCGGAACGTGTTTGATCTTATATCGCAGCGGGAAAAGCGACGTCATTGCAATTGTTAGCGGTGGTACAAGTTCTAGTGTTTATCAATTGGCACTTGATGACCCGTCCATGGATTTTGTACGTTACAACACACCGATCGTTAGAGGATCCGCAGGCAGCGGAATATTTTCGATAGCGATTTTCGATAAGCTTAACGGTGTCATCGTTGGGGGGAACTACGAAAAGCCGAACGAAGCAAAGGACAATCTAGCATTCACAAACGACGGTGGGGCAACATGGAAACTTGGCACCGGGTTAACCGGCTATCGCTCAGGAGTAACCTATGTC
>JBKJJR010000066.1:0-3479 GCA_046597835.1 Pyrinomonadaceae bacterium | reverse complement strand
TCGATGAAACACGAAGGTCCGGCGAGATGCGGAGCAGTTTGTAATTGGGGTCGATCACGACGGCAAGCGGCTTGCCGGTAGATTCGATATTAAAATCGGCACTTGCCGCCTGCATGTCGAGCGTGACGGTTTTCAAACCCTGATCGCCCTCGGAACGTAGTTGAACGTCAACGGGCAGACGCAGATCGTCATAATTTTGCTTAACTGTTCCGCGGGCGACAAATTTACCGCCGCGTGTTCGGATGATGAGGTAGTCGCTTGAAAACTCGGGTACGCCGGTGCTCTCGACCCAGCGGGCAAAGAAGTAGCGCATATTCTGACCGGCAATGCGCGAGGTCAGTTTTTCAAAATCGTCGATCGAGGCGGACTTGCCGCGAAATTCCTGCAGATAAGTTTTGAGTAACTGGTCAAATTTTGCATCGCCGAGCGTATCACGGAGCAGTTTAAAGACAAGCGCCCCTTTTGCGTACATGATGTATTGATAGCCGACGCTTTGATCGTCGAGATTTGCGGGAGCGCGCAGCAGCGAGGCTGTCTGCTCAAAGGTCAGAGCTTTTTCGAGAAGTTCGCGGCGGATGGCGTCGAGTTTGGCGCCGTCGAGTGTGCCCTCGCGCAGCGAGAATGCGCTGTATTCGGCCAACCCTTGTGAGAGCCACGCGTCATCAAATGATTTAAGCCCGACGGTGAGCCCCCACCATTGATATGCGGCCTCACGCTGAAGGCGATCAAGCGTAACATCACGCGCCTCTTCAAATGGACGTTGGGATATAAAGAGCATTCCGCGCGATGAGTAAAAATCGAGGCTCTCGTCATCAATCTCGACCACGGCGAGGCGTTTGCCGCTGTCGCTTGGGCCAAACCGCTTGGTGTAATAGTCGAGAGCCTTGCCTAAAGTCTCGCCATATGATGCGATAACGGCGTAACTACCCGGTTTTGCGTAGAACTGCACTTCCTGATCGCCGAAACGCATCGTGCGCGGCATATATTTGCCGTATGCAATGTTTCCAGGCAGAGCCGGCGAGGATTGGATAAAACGGTATCTATTTCCAGTGCTTGCGACCGGATCGTCACTATAACCGACGACCTGAAATCCTTGCGGGAGGGAAATGGTTATATCCGCAGCGGCAACGTCGGCTGCATAATCATGAAACGGGAACCAACGCGCCGCATACATCAGGTATCCATAATTGTCGCCGATATACGCGAGCCTTTTGCTAAGCAAGGGACCGCCGGCCGGGCCATCCAAAATGCCGCTGTATTTGAAGCGCAGGATAACAGGAGTTCCTTTGGTAACTATGTCGCCCAGATCAACACGGACATGCGGGCCGAGATCGGTGCTGTTTGTTTGGTCCTGAATAAATGTAATTGTAAATTGTGGCGCGGCCGGCGTCGGGGTCGTTTTCAACCCTGTTTTTCGTACCGGCGTTCCAGGCGGGGCGGCTGTTTTGTCTAGGCGGGAAAGACTGTCGATCTTTAGCGAGCCATTTAATTCAAAAGACACGGAACGCGTGTCCTCAAGCGGTGTAAAGGTGACATCGACGGTGGCATTTATCTTTCGGTCGGTAGGTATTAGCGACACGTCCATCACATAGTTTGTGACGTCGAACGACGCGCGCTTGACTGCCTGCGCAAAAGTCGGAAGCGATAAAACGGTCAATACAGCAGCCGCCTGAAATACCTGTCTGATGATCTTGTTCATTTATTGTGTTCGCAATATATCTATCTAAAGATGCTCCGGTTGGATGTTTGCAAATCTTAAATCGTTTGCTTTTTCGGCAAAGCCGATGTGTTACACCTAATGAAAGAAGTCCACGGAAACGACATTTTCGGCGATCGCCTTTCCCAGCGTGGCGACTTTTTGATGCTCGGGATGATCGGTGTAATGATCGAGAGCGGCGCGATCGGGAAAATGCGCGATGAGGCCGGTGTCGAACGAACGATCCAGGTGCAGAATATCAGCGCCGACATGAAAACTCGCAATATTGTCGATCATTGACGGCAAGACGCTTAATTTTGCGCGATGCTCATCCCTCGCCGCCGCGTCCGTACCTGGCTTATATTTCCAGCAAACAATGTGTATCAGCATACATCCATTTTCTCATACCTGACGTATATGTAAACAATGTTCGAAAATTTTACAGGGCCGATAGAATATGTTGCGGGAATGGTATTGGACGGTATTTCAGACTTTTTGGGCTATGGCGTTGGTGAACTTCGCCGTCCACCGACGGACGGCCGGGTAACGCTGCCCGAAGATCTTTTCGCGAAGCCGGACGTGCAGACTGAGTGGTGGTACTACACGGGGCACTGCAAGACCGAGAGCGGCGGTGAGTTCGGCTTTGAGTTGGTGTTTTTCAAACGCCGGACTGACCGCGACCGCGTCGGTGTCATGCCGATGTCGGTGCTTGCAAATCCGATGTATTTCGCGCATTTTGCGCTGTCGGACATTAGCGGGCAAAAATTTCGTTACGAACACCTGCGCAGCTTTGACAAACTGCTCGACACGTCCGTTAAGATGAGCGAGACGGCATGTGATGTGCATCTAGGGCCGTGGTCGCTTCGCGAGGTGGCGGGTAAACACATACTGCATGCCTCGCTCGGCGACGACCTGGAATTCGACGCAGTACTAGAATCCGCCAAACCGATCATCCTGAATGGCGATAACGGCAGCGGCATCGCCCGCAAAGGCGACGGAGCGTCCGTGCATTTTTCGTTCACGCGAATGAATGTAGGCGGCCGCCTGAGCCGTGACGCCGTTTCCGAGACCTTTACGGGTTCGGCATGGATGGACCGCGAATTCGGATCGTGGCAGCATGGCGATTGGGATTGGTTCAGCATACAATTCGATGATGAGACCGAATTGATGATCTATCAATTTCGCACTGCCACGGGCAAAATGGACGGCGAATCGACCGGCACTTATGTCGGTCGCAACGGCGAATGTACATACCTCAAACGCGGCGACTTTCAGATCGAGGCTACGTCGTTTTGGACCAGTCCAAATTCGGGGGCGACGTATCCGAGCAGCTGGAACGTACGCGTGCCGTCGCTCGACATCGATATACGGATCACGTCACTGATCGACGATCAGGAGCTGGACACATGCGGCACGACAATGGTCGTTTATTGGGAAGGAGCTTGCGTGGTCAGCGGTACAAAATACGGTTCTGCTATCGGCGGCAGGGCGTATGTCGAACTTGTCGGATACGACCGCTCGCAAGAGAGCGTTGGCATCGCGGATTTTCTATTCGGAAAGCAGCTGAAATGGCTGCGCGAGGCGGAAGATTGATCAGGACGCCAAAACAATTTTAAGGTGTTGGTTCAGTAAACTCCAGATCTTTTCAATGTGGCGTTCTTCGACGCGAATGCTGCCGACCGATAGCCGCAGCGTGAATTTGCTGTTTAACTTTGTGTGCGAAAGATAGGCTTCGCCGGAAGCGTTTATTTCGTTCATGATTCTTTCGTTCAAAGCGTTTAGC
>JBKJJR010000065.1:0-4951 GCA_046597835.1 Pyrinomonadaceae bacterium | reverse complement strand
AAATATGCACTATCACCTGATCGGAATATGCGGCACGGCGATGGCGTCGCTTGCCGGAATGCTACAGGCCCGCGGACATAAGGTAACCGGCTCAGACCAGAATGTCTATCCGCCCATGTCAACACAGCTCGAAGCTCTCGGCATCGAGATAGTGCAGGGTTACAATGCCGCGAATACGGACACGACACGCGACATCACGGTCGTGGGCAACACGATAATGCGCGGCAATCCGGAGCTTGAAGAAGTACTGAACCGCAAGCTCGAATATCGCTCGCAGGCCGAGATAGTTCGCGAGGAATTTATTCGCGGCCGCCGTTCTCTCGTTGTGGCGGGAACGCACGGCAAGACGACGACGACGAGTATCGCGGCTTGGGTGTGTGACGTTGGCGGCCTTGATCCGACATTTCTGGTTGGCGGCGTTGTGCAAAATTTTGGCCAAAGTTACCGCGTGACGGACAGCGATTATTTCGTGATCGAAGGCGACGAATACGACACGGCATTTTTTGACAAGCGGCCAAAATTTATGTCGTATCTGCCCGAGATCGCGATCGTGAACAATATAGAATTTGACCACGCTGACATCTATAAGGACATCGACGCGATCAAATGGCAGTTCTCGCGATTGATGAATCTCGTTCCCGGCAACGGTCGTTTAATATGCGGAATCGATTCACCCGTCGTCGGTGAAGTGCTCGCGTCGATGGAAGGCAAGCTGCACACGACAATCGAAACTTTTGGCCTGAGTAGCAACGCCAAATGGCAGGCACGCGATCTCGAGTTCGCCGGCAGCGGAACAAAGTTCAAGGTCTATTGCGAAGGCGCATTTTGGGGCGAGTTTACGACAAAAATGATCGGCGAATTCAATGTTCGTAACACTCTTGCCGTTATTATCGCCGCCGATGCTTGGGGCATTTCGAAAGAGAAAATGCAGGAGGCGTTCGATAAGTTTCTATCAGTCAAACGGCGTATGGAAGTTCGGGGCGTCGAGCGGGGCGTGACAGTGATAGACGATTTTGCTCATCACCCTACAGCCGTTGACGAAACATTAAAAGCACTGCGGCAGCGTTACGCCGACAATCGCCTGATCGCCGTTTTTGAGCCGCGTTCACGCTCGTCACGGCTGTCAATTTTTGAAGACCAATATAAGCGAGCGTTCGTTCACGCCGATCAGGTCATCATCGCCGGCGTCTTCAACCCCGAGGACGCAAAGCGGTTCGGCGACACGCTGCTCGACGTCGAAAAACTCGCCGCGGACATCGCCTCGTCAGGCAAATTCGCCGCAACATTTGCCGACGCCGACGCAATTGTCGATTACCTCGCGCCGGTGATGGCCGACGGCGACGTAATTGCAGTCATGTCAAACGGCGGCTTCGGCGACATACACGAGAAAATTCTTGCCGTGCTCAAATCAGATTAACCACAAAAACACAAAGGGCACAAAGGGCACAAAGAGATCATGAAAACTTTGTGCTCAGTGCGCCTCTGTGGTGAAAATACTCTTTGCGTGGTTAATCGATCTTTCCGTTAAAATTTGCAAGGGTTACGACGATATCGTCGATCAGTGATGTCCGAGTACGCGGCTCTGCCACGCCGTTCACGATGATCGAGACGACCAATTCTTCTTTTCCCTCCGTGGTTAGGTAACCGGACAAAGCGGAAACCTGATCAAGCGTTCCCGTCTTACCGCGCATATTTCCTTCGGCGGTTGTTCCCGCGAAACGCTTTTTTAATGTCCCGTCCACTCCGCCGACGGTCAAACTATCCCGCCAGATCCGCGCATTCTTACTCTGCTTCGCCATATAAGTGTAAAGCGTAACAACCGCCGCAGGCGTCACCTGATCATGCCGCGACATTCCCGACCCATCGTACTGCAATACTGCATCTTTGGAAATACCAATTTCGATCAGGAATTCTTTAACCGACGCAAGGCCGAGCGTTGAGCTATCGGGTCGGCGAGGCGCCGGTTGAATCACTCCTGAAAGTTCGACATACTCAGGCATTGGAGCTGCTACCTCACCAAATGTCCACAGAATAGTTTCCGCGAACATATTCTGACTCGGCTTCATGGTCTCTGCGGCTATAACGCTGAGTGGCGGAGACTCGAGGCGCGTTATTTCACCGACGTCCATGTTCTTCAGTGGTAGGATTGATCTCTGTGAGGGTTTCTGTTCATCTGGACCGCAGATTGTACGGGCTCCGCCGGTAACTACAATGCCTTTTTTCGCGAGTCGTTCCTTCAGAAAGGCAACGAAAAGATCGGCCGGATGGGTGAATGTAATGTAGCCTGTCCAACTGTCAGCCGCGGGCATCGAACCCGAGATCATAACAGAATTCTGCTCAAGGCTTTTCTTCACGATTAGTCCACGGTTCGTGCGCGCGCTGGTCGTGGTGCAGGTATTTGTGATCTTGTAAAGTTTGTTCGCCGGAATCAGATTAACAATGCACGGGCCGCCAAGGGCGCCGCCTTTCACGGTCAGATCTACCGCATTGTTGTTTATCGGCAAAGCGGATATCTCGGCGCCATCATGCCATTGCAGGTCGTCCCATTCCCAAGTGTAAGGAACGGGATTACCCTTGAAGTAACTCTCGTCACCGACTAGATCGCCTTCAATTCGTTTGACGCCCGCGGCTGCGATCTTGTCGACTAAATTGTCGATCCCTTTGTAGTAATCGCCATTGTTAAATGCAGTAGAGATCGAAATATCGCCACGCCCATATATCCGCAGATCGCCTTTTATCGTTCCCGACGCATTCGGCTTCGCAGCGGCGTAAACGCTGGTGACGAATCGAAAATCAGGCGCGAGCTTTTCAAGCGCAGCGGCAACCGTGAAATTCTTCATATTCGACGCCGGGATAAAGTATTTCTCGGCATCGTTCTCAAAAATGACCTTTCCGCTGTTCAGCGATGTGATCTTGATCCCAACGCGTCCGCGTGACACGTCAGCAGATAGCATTCGACCCCGGATCTTCGACCGCAGGTCTTCGAGGGTCTGGACTGGTTTCGGTTTTGCGGATGCAGACGGCGTCGGTGTCGGTGAACCAGCCGCGCGAGGGCGAACGACGTTCGGAGTCTGAGCAAGTGTTAATGAGCTTGTGAAAATAACAAAGATCAGTGAGACGCTCGGCAAGGTTTTCTTAAGCCCTTTCATTGATTAAATACTACAAAAAACCACGGACTCTCGAAAGTAGCATTTGTCGTATGTATTCAAGCGCCGTATCGTTGCGTGTATAAAATTCTTGACTGCTTATGCAACGGCATGTTATACTGGCAAGACAGCTTGGTCTTTGAAAACGTTTATCAACGGATAACGAACAATGGATAATGGAAAGTTTTTTGGGATAGCGGGACAGACACCTGTGGCAATTTGGGACACAAACTTTTTTTCCAAAACCGTGGTACAAGGCCAAAATGCGGCGATAAACCTAATTATTGCAACATTTATCTTGTACCACCCGGGTGTGGTACAAGAGTGGTACAAGCGGTACAAAAAAATTGTTGGGACAGTTGGACATCACAGTTCAAGTGCAGTATTTGCAACCTCTAGTATGTGCAACAACATTTTGGAACACTTGGGACAGCGGGACGCGGGGAACACTTGGGACATGGGACAGCGTGAGATGAATCGGAACAGAAAACAAAACGGGCTTAAACCCGCCATTCCTGACATATTTTGCTTTGTCGAGCCGCCGTTTAGTGATATTATCGAAAAAATGCTTGTTCAATTCAGTGCTCATTAGGCCTTAAAAAGGCAAGTAGTACGCTTATCGATCGGAGTTTTTCAAAAATGCAGCAAATAAAGTTGGTTATTGTCGGGTCGTTCGTCATTTTCGGGCTTGGCTTCTATCTTTTTCAGACGCAGTTTTCCAGAGCCGCAGGCCGTGAGTTTGCCGGAACATTAGCCGCTCCGACCAGCGTGATCGCATCGGACGGGGATTATTCGAATAAGGTGGGCCTGCATTGGGACACGATCCGAAGCGCGACAAGATATCGGATCTTTCGGAATACGACGAACGACAGCGGGTCAGCGATCGATGTCGGAACAACGGTCGCTAATTATTTCTTTGACACCACTGCAATCGCAGCGCAGAATTATTATTATTGGGTCCGGGCAGAAAATACGACAACTACGAGCGGCTTGGGTACGCCCGATCAAGGAATGAGAGCAAGCGGAAGCATTGCTCCCGGCGAGGGAGTTCTGGAGCCGCCGCCTGCTCCTTTCGGCAATCCCGTGACCGCCGCCAAAGCCTATCTGGGCAAGGCCTTGTTCTGGGATGAGCAAATGTCATCGACCCGAACCGTCGCCTGCGGCACTTGCCATCGGCCTGCTTCGGGCGGTTCCGATCCGCGAACTCAATTTGGCGATCAGCGGTCACGAAATCCGGGGCCGGACGGCGCATTCGGAACGCTTGACGACGTTTTTGGATCGCCGGGGGTCCCGCAGAATTACCTCGACGGCACTTTCGGATTCAACCCGACCTTTGGAATGCGCGAACAGGTCACGGGTAGAAAGGCTCCGAGCTATTTAAATGCGGCCTACTCGTTCAGCGGCATATTTTGGGACGGCAGAGCGTCAGATACGTTCCGCGATCCTTTATCCAATATTGTCGTGTTGCCCGATACCGCCTCGCTCGAAAGCCAGTCCGTCGGGCCGCCTGTTTCAAGCGGGGAAATGGGACATTTGAATCGTGATTGGACACAGGTTGCTGCGCGGATCCAGGCTTCAAAACCACTTGCCCTCGCGACAAACATCCCGTCGGGCCTTGCCGCCTGGATAGAAAACCGGACATACCTTCAGCTTTTTGAAGAGGTTTACGGAACATCCGAAGTGACGCCGGCTCGAATTGCGATGGCGATCGCGACGCATGAGCGGACGCTTTTTTCCGACCGGACGCCGCTCGACCGCGAGATACACGGAATCGAGCCGCTGACGCAACAGGAACGGCACGGGCG
>JBKJJR010000216.1:0-3420 GCA_046597835.1 Pyrinomonadaceae bacterium | reverse complement strand
TGACAGGCGAAGGTCAGCGGAATGCTGAACAGCAGGACTGCCAAAGGCAATTTCAAACGCATAAATTCATAGATCAAAGATCCGCATTCAGATACTGTTTATACAACCGTTTCTGATCGTCGGTTGGTTCGGGGACTGGCGTGAGATCGTAGTTTTTTCGCGTGTCGCTTCCCAGCGTAAAGGTTATTTCGCTGAGCTTGTCGCGGCGGAATAGCGTGAGTTTTATCTTGTCGTTGGGTTTCTTTTCGCCCACATAGCTCTGCAAAAACGACTGGCTGGCGCGATAGCCGTCGATCGCGACTATCTGGTCGCCGGTGTTCAAGCCCTGTTCAAAAGCCGGCGTGTCCGCCGCGATCGATCTGACGCGCAAGCGGCCGTTCTCTTCGGCAATGTCGGCGCCAACATACGCTTTTCCGTTGGCCGTTTCTTTGACCGAATACGTAAGACCGATGCCTTTTACGATCTCGGAATAATCGATCTCCGCAGTGCCGCGAACATATTTTGCGAAGAAATCGTCGAGGCTTTTTCCGGCGGCAAGTTCCGCAGCTTTTTGAAAGTCCTCGGACGTGTAATTTTTGCCCTTCTTGAAAAATTCGCTGTAAAGATATCGCAGCACATCGTCATAGGACTTCGCTCCGCCCGACGCGGAACGGATCGTAAGGTCGAGCATCATATTGACGATGGCGCCTTTGTCGTAATAGGAGATCTGATTGTTGACGGCGTTCTCATCCTGACGATAATACTTTATCCACGCATCAAAGCTCGCCTCTTCAAGACTTGTCTCAAACCTGCCCGGCCGCTCCTGCAACTGCTTGATCTCGTCGACCTTGTTGTCCAAAAACTGCTTGGCCGTGAGCAGCCCGGCGCGGCGAAGCAAAATTCCTTCGTAGTATGCCGTTCCACCTTCGGCAACCCAGAGCAGTTTTGTATAATTTTCGTTCTCGTAATCAAACGGGCCTAGAGCGTCGGGGCGTAGGCGCTTGACGTTCCAGACATGAAAATACTCATGCGCGACAAGACCCAAAAACCCTTTGTATCTGGATTCGGGTTTGAAAGAGAACCGGTCTGTCTGAAGCGCGGTCGAGTTTAGATGCTCGAGCCCGCCGCCGCCTCGCAGGTTTACGATAAAAGTGTAATCGTTGTAAGGTAGCTCGCCAAAGATCTTGTAGCCTTCCTCGACGATCTTGGCTGTATCGGCGGCAAGTTTTTTGAGATCGTAATTCCCTTCGCCGGTGATAACATAACGATGCTTTTTGCCCTGGACATCAAAGGTGATCTCTTTGAAATCGCTGACCTCAAAAGGTGAATCATAAAGTATGTCGAAATTCTCAGCCACAAATGTATTGGCCGTACCGGGAACAGCAGGCAAACCTGTCGCTACCTTCCAATTGCCAAACGGGGCAACTTTTACGGTTGATCTCGCCGTCAATTGATCTTTTACAAACAGCAGCGTGGCCGCGTTGTTCCAGAAGGCGTGTTCGTCATTCAGCTCGTTTGTCCTGACGGTAAGTTCGTTTGCATAAACGCGATATGTGACGACGATCTCTTTTACAGCTTTAGAATCGATCTGCCAGGTGTTTTTGTTTATCTTGCGCCAGATCAGTTCATTTCCGCCGCCATCTTTTACAGAAAAATCCTGAAGGTGCCGTGCAAATTCGCGCACCAGATAACTTCCAGGCGTCCAGACGGGCATTTTCAGCTCGATCTTTTCCGGCATCTGCGGCCACTTTACACCCATCTCGACCTCGAGCATGTGGGTCGAGGGCTTTGGCATGCTGATCGAATAATAAATATCCGGCGCAGACGCTTTGGCTCCTGCCGTCGAGAACTTCGCGCTTTTCGGCTGCTTCTTTTGGGCCGGTGTTTCCTGGTACATAGAAAAGACGATCGCGAAGATCACTAAAATTATAGCCTCTATTTTGAATTTTTCCCGCATTACTTTTACAACCTCTAACGAGATGTTATCGTTATTTCCTTGCTAGTTTACAATAAGCTTACGAATTTGAGCATTTGCATGTGAGCGATTGACGAGCCAAATGAACCACGAAAAATCTGCCGAAAGTAGTTTAGATGCCGCCGAAGAAAAGTTTTTTACGACCCCGCTCATAATTATTTTTGTCACGGTATTTATCGACCTGATCGGTTTTGGAATGGTCATTCCGATCCTGCCGTATTACGCAAACACACCGCCGTTTAACGCGACGCCGCGCGACATCGGGTTTCTGGTTGCAAGCTATTCGCTAATGCAGTTCTTTTTTTCGCCCGTGCTTGGCCGCCTGTCAGATAGATACGGACGGCGGCCCATTTTGTTTTTCAGCCTGCTCGGCTCGGCCGTAGGTTATGCGGTGATCGGATTTGCTCATACGATATTTCTAGTCTTTTTGGGGCGCATAATAGGCGGAATAACGGGCGGGAATATTTCGACTGCCCAAGCGTACATCGCAGACGTGACATCGAAAAAAAACCGCGCGAAGGGTATGGGATTATTCGGAGCGGCGTTCGGGCTCGGCTTTATATTCGGGCCGGCTACCGCCGGAATTTTGAGTAAATACGGTGTTCATGTTCCATTTTTCTTTGCCGCCGCTCTTTCGCTGGCCAACGCAATTGCACTTTATTTTATTCTGCCGGAATCGCTAAAAAAGAACGCGAGGGCCATTGTTCCGGCAAGCAAAAATCGGATTCTCGAACTATTTGAATCATTGAACAATAAAGAATTTCGCGAGATCAATCTCGTTTACTTTCTGTTGGTTACGGCCTTTTCGATAATGACGTATGCCTTTGTGCTTTATACGGCTTACCGATTTGGGTACACGCCGGAACAGAACGGTTATCTGTTCGCTTTTGTTGGAACCGTCTCGATCGTCGCGCAAGGGTTTTTGTTCGGCCGCCTCGAAAAGAAATTTGGCGAAACTCCGTTGATCGTCGTCGGCTGTATTTTGATGTTTGTTAGTTTGTTCGCGATCCCGATCGTCGGGCCGCAAACCGGCGGATTGAGCGCCTTGCTCATCGGCACGGCCGTCTTATCGTTTGGAAATTCGCTCGCTTCGCCGGGGCTGACAAGCCTTGCTTCAAAGACCGCGGATGAGCATGAGCAAGGCCGCACGCTTGGGGTTATGCAGTCGGGCGCAAGCCTCGCCCGAGCTATGGGGCCGATGCTCGGCGGTTTTCTTTTGAATAATGCTTTGGATGACAAGATCAGCGATTTTACGCTGTACCGCACATTTTGGACGGCCTCGGCGATAATGTTTGTGGCATTTTTGGTAGCGGTTTATTTTGCGGGAGCGGCAAAGAAGGAAATTATTGCGAGCTGATCGCCCGTTTGCGGCCATCCATTTTAACCGTTGGAAATACAAGCCTGAACGTTGCACCCGCGCCGAGCTTGCTTCGGGCTTCTATCGTTCCAGAATGTTCCTGAACGAT
>JBKJJR010000200.1:0-5580 GCA_046597835.1 Pyrinomonadaceae bacterium | reverse complement strand
GTCCATATTTCCACCACAGTACGTCGGCAAATATTTCTTTGCCGATTACTGTGCCGGCTGGATAAAGTATATTGATCCAGCAAGCCCGTCGCCCCTCGGCACGGCTCCGAGCTTTGCGACCGGCATCGGTTTTGGCCTTGTTGACATTCATGTCGCAAACGACGGCAGCCTTCACTACCTGAACCGCTCTGGCGGAGCCATTTTCCGCGTTGTATTCTCAGGAAATCCGACGCCGACAAATACGCCTACGGCGACAAATACCGCGACGCCCACCAATTCGGCTACGGCAACGCCGACATTTACGCCTACGCCGATAAATTGCAACACGACACTTTACGCTTCGGACACGACCGGCCGATTGTTTACGGTAAATACAAACACCGCCGTCGCATCGCTGGTCGGAACGCTCCCGACCGGAGCCACGACCGAGATCGAGTACGACCGCATCACAGGCCGTGCATTTGCCCAGGCGGGCGGCGTCGCATTCGTCGGTCAGGAATTTAACCTCGCGACCGGCGCTGCTATCGGCAGCCCGATCCCGAATCAGCATACCTTTACCGGGCTGGAATGGGTCGGCTCGACGCTTTACGGAGCGTCTATCGACACCACCAACGGCAATTCGTCGCTTAGGATTCTCAACCCATGGACCGGCGTGTCAACGCTGATCGGGGACACCGGCCTCGGCCTGATCTCCGGCCTCGCTTATGACGAACAAAGCGGGACAATGTATGGAATTTCAGGCGGTGCGGGTATCAGCGGTCTGGTAACGATTAATCTGGCAACCGGCGTCGCAACGACCATCGGCTCCACCGGCATCGACTCTGCCGGCAGCCTCGAGTTCGCCCCAAACGGCCTCCTCTACGCCGGCGGCGGCCAATCAGCCGCAGGAAATCTCTATATCATTAACCAGATCACCGGAGCCGCCCTCCTCGTCGGCCCAACCGGCTTCGGCAACATCAGCGGCCTCGTCAACGTCTGCGCCCAATCCGCCACGCCGACAGCAACCGCCACACCGACGTTTACGCCGACGGCAACATTCACCGCAACCGCCACTTCTACGCCGACTAATACAGCGACCGCCACGAATACCGCGACGCGTACGCCGAGCATCCCGCCACCCATGACGAGCACTTCGACAAGTACGCCGACATCGACCCGAACACCGTGTCCTGCTGAGGGAAGTCTCGACACGTCGTTTGGCGGCGACGGGAAAGTAATAACGCCGGTTGGCAGCGATCTCGACATCGCCCGGTCGGTCGCAATTCAGGCTGACGGTAGGATACTCGCAGTTGGTAACAGTTACAACGGTTTAGATTCTGATTTTGCGGTTGTTCGATACAACACGAATGGCACGCTTGACACATCGTTTGACGGCGACGGCAAGGTAATAACGCCGGTTGGCAATAGCGCCGCCGCGGCTTCTTCAGTAGCAATTCAATCCGACGGACGGATTGTCGTTGCGGGTTCCGGTTTCAACGGCCCAGATCATGTCTATGCGGTTGTTAGATACAACACGAACGGCACACTCGACACGTCCTTTGACGGTGACGGCATGGCGATGACGCCAATTGGCGTCGGCGGTGACGGGGCTCATGCGGTCGCAATTCAACCAGACGGCCGAATTGTTCTTGTCGGGGGATCGAACAATGGCCAAGATTCTGACATTGCGGTTGTTAGATACAACACTGACGGCAGCCTCGACACATCTTTTGACGATGACGGCATTGTGATAACGCCGATTGGCGGCGACGACACGGCTTTTTCAGTAGCAATTCAATCCGACGGGCGGACTGTCGTTGCGGGTATCAGTTTAAAAAGCCCAAATTATGCCTTTGCGGTTGTTAGATACAACACTGACGGCAGCCTCGACACATCTTTTGACGGTGACGGCATTGTGATAACGCCGATTGGCGGCGACGACACGGCTTTTTCGGTAGCAATTCAATCCGACGGTCGGATTGTCGTTGCGGGTATCAGTTTAAAAAGCCCAAATTATGCCTTTGCGGTTGTTAGATACAGCACTGACGGCAGCCTCGACACATCTTTTGACGGTGACGGCAAGGCAATCACGCCAGTTGGCAGCACCAACTCCATTGCTGCTTCGGTCGCCCTGCAACCCGACGGACGGATAGTCGCGGCGGGCTGCGCGGGCTGCAGTGACACTGGAGAGCCTGATGACAACTTTGCCGTCGTTCGCTATAACACCGACGGTACGCTCGACACGTCGTTTGACGGTGACGGCAAAGCGATCACGCCGGTTGGCAGCGGCTACGATACGGGCAGTTCAGTTGCGGTTCAAGCTGATGGCAGGATAGTGGTTGCGGGTTACAGTCAGAACGGCGTAAATAATGAAGACTTTGCCATTGTTCGCTACAATACGGACGGCACGCTCGATACGTCGTTTGACGGCGACGGCAAGGCCGTCACGCCGATCTCTGGCGGCAGCTTCGACCGGGCTAACTCGGTCGCGATCCAAACCGACGGCCGGATAGTCGCGGCTGGTTCCAGTTCCGACGCCGGGAATGGTGACTTTGCGCTCGTTCGGTACAACGGTGCCCCGTGTTCGTCAACGGCATTTGATTACGACGGCGACCGAAAGTCGGACATTTCGGTTTTTCGTTCGTCCAACGCTGCTTGGTATTTGCAGCAGTCGCAGGCCGGGTTTTACGGAGCACAATTTGGATTGAGCACAGACAATATCACTCCGGCTGATTTTGACGGCGACGGGAAAACGGATATTGCCGTTTATCGCCCATCGACGGGCCTTTGGTATGTGCTGAACAGCACGGACGGCACGGTTACGTATTACCAATTCGGGTTAGCCGAAGATCTGCCGACGCCTGCCGATTATGACGGCGACGGCAAGGCTGATGTTTCCGTTTTCCGGCCATCTAACGGCAACTGGTATCGCCAGAATAGCGGAAACGGGACATTCGTCGGCATCCACTTCGGCGCCATCGAAGACAAACCTATAGTCGGCGATTTTGACGGCGACGGGAAATCGGACATTGCTGTGTTCCGTCCTTCGACCGGAGCCTGGTATTGGATCAACAGTGGCGATAACTCGATTCACGGTGAGAACTTTGGCTTCGGCAGCGATGTTCTCGTACCTGCCGATTATGACGGAGACCGCAAGACCGACCTGGCAGTATTCCGGCCGTCTGACGGTTACTGGTATATCAGGAATAGTTCCGACGGAGCGTTCCGGTACAACATCTTCGGGCTCGCAACCGACATTCCGGCGCCCGGCGATTTCGATGGCGACGGATACGCGGACATAAACGTTTTCCGCCCGTCGGACGGAACCTGGTACCGCCAAAACAGCTCGAACGGAGCGTTCATCGCAACTCCATTCGGCACCAACGGCGACAAACCAACAATGACGGCATTTAGGTATTAAGATTTTTGCCCGCGAATAACGCGAATAAATATTAATTCGCGTTCATTCGCGTTATTCGCGGGCAAATTGATCTTTCCTTACATCGGTGCGGTATTGCAAGTTTATCCTGACCGTGCTACTATGTTGCACATAAGCAACATGCGGCTGCTAATTGACCAGATATCAAAACTACAAATCGGTTGGAACGAGCGTCCGCTTACCGAAGCCGACTTTTATCGCCTCAGTAAACGATTTGAAGTCCGCGTGATCGAAACGCCGCTGCACACGAGCGGTTTTTATTTTCGCCTGAGGGGCCATAACATTATTGCAGTTGACTGCAAACTATCAGGCACAGCAAAACTCGCCGTGCTCTTTCACGAACTCGGCCATTTCCTTTTTCACATCCCAGAAAGCGGCCCGGCGGCAAATTTTCACAACATCGGCCGCCGCACACGTCAAGAAATTGAAGCCGACATTTTCGCTCTCTGTGCCGTGATACCAAAAACACTGATCGAAACCCATTCGATCGCCGAACTGATCTACGACGGCTTTCCCGCCCAGATGATCGCCGCACGTTATGAGATATATCATCAGCACAATATCTGATAATATTTAACCTCCCTATTCACGATTCACTTTTCTTATGGCAATGAATCAACCATTTGACTCGAGGAGTTTTGATCGGCGGCTGTTTGCTGCCGTCGCTATACTTTTTCCGGTCGCTGTCCTGATCGGATTTGGTCCGACGTATTATCTAAAGTTTGCATTCGGAGACTCGCCGCTGCCGAGTTTGCTTGTGCATATTCATGGATTCTTAATGACGGCCTGGATAGCGTTGTTTGTCACGCAGGTTTATCTGATCTCTTCAAAGCGAGTGAAGATACACCAGCGGTTGGGCATTTTTGCCATTTTTCTGGCGTGCCTGATCGTTATTGTCGGGGCAATGACAGGTATCGCCTCAGCCGCGGGCGGCGGTGGTGTTCCGGGAATACCGCCGCTTTCGTTCCTGATGGTGCCCCTCGGCGATGTATTTGTGTTCGCTGTCCTTTTCGCCGGGGCTATTTACTATCGTCGTAAACCCGCAGATCATAAACGCCTTATCTTTTTAACGGTGCTCAATTTCCTCCCGCCGGCGCTTGCCCGGTTCCCCTTCGGGTTTGCAGGCACGCCGCCGTTCTTTTTTGGCGTTCCCGATCTTCTGGCGATCAGCTTTCTTATCTATGATACCCGGAAGACCGGCAAACTAAATAGGGTGTTCCTCGCCGGAACCTTGTTACTCATTTCCTCGCACATTGTCCGGCTAACGCTATCGGGAACCGACACCTGGCTGCGCTTCGCCGCATGGCTTACAAGCTGGGCAACTTGATGATCCGACAATGTATTGGCCGTATTTACCTGGTGAGTGATGAAGCATTACCATACCATATAGTCAATGCGGATTCTTATTGTAAAACTCGGCAGTATCGGCGATATTGTGCATACGCTGCCCGCGCTTGCGGCTATCCGGCGCGCTTTGCCGTTTGCGGAGATCTCGTGGGCCGTCGAGGAGCGCTCTTCTGAAATACTTGAGGGAAATCCGCTAATCGACAACCTCATCGAGGTTGATACGCATAAGCTGCGGTGGCGGCGCGACATAGATAAAATTATCGTTGAGGCGGGCAGGCAATTTCGTAGCTTGCGAAAATTTGAGTTCGATTTGGCACTCGATTTTCAAGGGCTTTTGAAATCCGCCACGATCGCAAAACTATCTGGTGCAAATCGTCGCTGGGGTTTTTCGCGGGTTGGTTTGCGCGAGCCCGCCAGCCGTCTGCTGCTCACAAATGCGGTGAGGACAACGAAGCAGATAAATATCATTCGCAAGAATCTCGCTCTCGCGGGAGGTGCGTTAAACATCGCCGTTCCCGACAGCGATTTTGAATTTCCGATCATAACCTCGCACGAACACGTTGCCGAAGCTGAAGCGATAATAGAAAATTGCGGAGTCGATTTTGCGTTGCTCAATCCCGGGGGCGGCTGGGTCACAAAACTCTGGCACGCAGAAAAATTTGGGCAGCTCGCCGATCGTCTTTGGGAAGAAAAGGGCCTCACTTCGATCGTTTCGACCGGCCCTAACGAAAGTGATTTAGCCGAAAAGGTCGCGGCAAACAGCCGTTCAGGAAAGTTGATCTTTACGCAGCCGAGTTTAAAAGGCTTTTACGAAT
>JBKJJR010000255.1:0-7200 GCA_046597835.1 Pyrinomonadaceae bacterium | reverse complement strand
CATAAATGTATCGGACTATCTGCGCGCCCGCCTCGCGGATCGTTCCCCAACCGGCAAAACCGGCAACGGCCATAACCACCAAAATACCTAATAGCAGCGTGCGTCGGCGATTCGATGCGATGAGCGACCCAAAGCTTTTTTTCATAAAAATATCCCTGCAGCTCGAAACACGGCTGCGTTAGTGGAAGTCTCCCGATATATTTTCGAAGATTTGAAAAGGCAATTAATTATAGAGCAGACGCGAGGACAAAAGCAACGTAAAACCAAGAAACCCCAAAATGAAATGAAACAACAAGGAACAAACTCGTAAAGGCCGTGTCTGTTGTTCGTCGCGACTAATAGCGGGATAAACGGTGGGGTAAGGTTTTCGGTAAGCGGGTGCTCTCGAAATGGTAAAGGCACGCATCAAAAAATCTGGATGAAGCCGCATCGGTGAGATCGGCAAATTCCAACGACGCCGTTGCGGCGGTCGGATCGGAAAAATTAGCGGATTTGGTGGAAGTGGTTAATGTAGCGGAATCGGCGCAAACAGTGAATTCGGGTGACGAGGTTAGCCCTAGTTGATGCGAGGATCTCAGCGACGCCGGTGTTGCGGATTGAAGCGAGTCGGCAATTTAGTCTTAGTGAAAACGTCAAAAAGAAGCGTCGCTTAAACGCTTGCAAGCGTCCGCTAAAACAGCAAAAAGGCGTCTCTCGACGGTCATTTTGCGTCTCAGATCGACGGCCAAGTCGTTTTTCGTGCGTAACTCCCTGGGTTTCAAGTACTTACGCAGCGTCCTGTAGTAAAAACAGCCAAAAAAGGCCCTAAGCCCTCGAACCCGCCCGACCCGCCGAACCGGCGTTCTAAACGAATAAAAGAAGCGGCCAAAACCTGATTTCATCAATAGGAGACGATAACCTGTCCGTCGGTTGTGGTGACTTGCGGTTCGCCTTCGTTGAACATTATTCGCTCCCAGATAAGCGGTGACACCGAGCCCGATAGCCCGACGGCAAGGAACCTGAGATTTAGCAGGATGCCGTTCTCGGTTATGGGCATCGCGCCGTAGATCACAACTCGTAATAGTCCCGGCTCTGAGGCGTTAGTTACCGCGACAAGCCCGCGGCTGACCGTGCCCGTCAGATCGACCGGCTCTGTCAGCGGCTGTAATATCGAGGGGTCGTATTTGAGTTCGAATTCGTAGGAAATTATTCCCTTATCTGCCGCTCCCTGTATGGCGGCAGGTATAACAACTTGCTTATCAGCCGGAGTGACAACACGCGGCAGAACAACAGCTATGCTTCGCTCCGGTCCGTTGCGGTCAATAATCGGCCGCGCAGCGGTATTCGTCCAATTGCCGGACACCTCGCCCATCAAAAACGCGGTGTAATTCTCACCGGCAATGCTGCCCGTGACCGATGCGTAATTCCTGCTCGCCGGTGTAAACCGCCAGGTTCCCGTCGAACCGACTCCGGGTGGCGTGAACGGCGGCCCGACTGCGAATTTTGCGATCATTCCGGCGTCGAACGACGTGACCGAGCCGTTTCCGCTGACGTCGGCCACGATCAACTGCGTCGCGTTCAGCTGCGGGTTCGGCGGCCCGGAAGAATGCTGCGCGATCTTAGCGGCGTCGAATGAACTTATGCTGGTCACTCCGCTAATTTTTGCAGGCGTGACCGTGTAAACCCCCGAACCAAATCCGCTGAGCAAATAACTGCCGTCAGGAAAACCGGTCGTCCCGGAAACATTAGGCGACCCGGCCGCGCTAAGCAATACATTTGAAACAAACCGCGTGCCTGCCGGTATCGCGTTGCCGTAAGTAATGGTTCCGCTGATCACGAAAGGCGCCGTCGGAGTAGCAGAGGGCGTATTTGTCGGCGTATCCGTTGCAAAAAATGTTGCGGTTGGCGTGACGGTATTTGTCGCGCTCGGTGTCGGGGAGAATGTATTTGTCGCACTGGGCGTCGGCGTAAAGGTATTTGTTGCTGATGGCGTTGCAGTGTTTGTTACGCTGGGTGTGGGCGTGAACGTATTCGTCGCCGTCGCAGTGGCTGTATTCGTCCTCGTTGGCGTCAATGTGTTCGTTGCTGATGGTGTTGGTGTGTTTGTTACGCTGGGCGTCGGCGTGAACGTGTTGGTTGCGGCGGGCGTCGGCGTGAATGTGTTTGTCGCGCTTGGCGTAGACGTATTCGTCGCGCTTGGTGTCGGCGTAAAAGTGTTCGTCCCTGTCGGTGTCGCCGTATTCGTGCTCGTCGGCGTAAATGTATTCGTTGCGGATGGCGTCCGTGTGTTAGTCGCTGTAAAGACCGGTGTCGCAGTGTTTGTCGGCGTATTAGTTGGCGTTAGCGTTGCCGTATTTGTCGGTGTTAGCGTTGCCGTACTGGTTGCTGTCGGCGTAGCACCGGTGCAGGACAACCTCTGATTGTCGGTAGTTCCAGCATCAAAATTTCCGCCAATTGCGAAAAATGCATTACTTAGCGTCGCACCCGCCGCGCGATATCTCGCTTGTAAGGCGTTGGGAAGGCTCGTCCATAAATTCGTCGCCGGATCCCATTGGATCGCAGTATTGACGATGGTGCCGCCGGAACCGCCGGGCCCGAAGATCCATTTACCGTTCAGCAGTGCCGATGCGGCGCCCCAATGAGGCCTGAAGGTTGAAGGAAGATCGGCGATAGCTGCATCGTTCCAAGTATTTGTCGCAGGGTCGTATCTGGTTGTGGTCAAAGTATCGGAGCCGGCCGAGGTCACTCCGCCGGCGACAAAGAAAACTCCGCCGAGTGGAACCGCAGACGCAAAATTGACGCCTAGCGGATAGTTCGCGACAGCGGACCACGAATCGGTCGACACGGTATAGGCTTCGACCGTGTTAGTCTGGCCAGTTCCGCTCGTAGCGGTGTCGCCAGCGATCCGGTAGATCTTTCCACTCAAGAATATAGCTGTCGTGCCGTACGTACCCACAGCGGGCGGAGTCATCGTCGCATATGTGTTGGTAGCGGGATCATATCGGTACAACCGCGGCGTTACAGCACCGCCCGTAGTCGCACCATTCAGGATGTAGGCATAAGTCCCGTCAGTCACCGCCGCTCCCGCCGCCTGAACCGTCGGCAAAGGCGCAATGGGCGTCCAGACGCTGCCTTCGAATTTATTAGCCGTCGTCGTAAGCGAACCGTTGCTATAGCCGCCAAAAACATAGATATTCGAGCCTATTGTCACGGCAGCGGAATCGGAAACAGGAATCGGATAATTGGCACCGGCCGACCATGAACAAGGAGGAGTCGCGGTAGCCGTCGCCGTCGGAGAAGCACAAGCACCCGTCGAATTGATGATCACGTCGTCCACCCACCAGCCCGTATTTGAACTCGAATCGTCCGTCGCCTTGCGAAAACGGATCCGCAGGCTCTGCCCGGCATAAGGCAGCAAATTGACCGTAACCTGCGCAAAATCCGTTCCGTTTGCGTTTCCCGTCCATGCCTGCCGTCCGGCGATCGGGCTGCCATAAGCGCTGGAGATGGTTCCGTTATAGCCGCCAAATGTTATGTTGGCGCCCGCGTCTTGCCAACTCGATCCGTTATTGATCGAGGTTTCAAGAACTCCGCCGTCGAACAGAGGTTCAAAGTCGTAACGGTGCCAGAACGTAAGGGTCGGCGCGACCGCATTAGCAGGGATGGACATGGCATTTGTCAGCGTGAGCTGCAGGTCGGTAACGTAAGGCTGATCGAGGGCGAACGCCGATCGGGTTCCTCCGTGGGAAGCAGTCGTATCCGAAACCCAGCCGCAGCCGCCCGGAACACAAGTCGTAACAACCGATGTGAATGTGCTAAGCGTTCCGCTCTCGAACGTCTCGTTGAGCGGCGTGGTTGGCGTGCAGGTCGGCGTCGGCGTATTTGTTGATGTTGACGTTGCTAGTGCGTCGGTCGCGACAAGATCGGCCTTAACAATATCTTTGCCCTGTTGAGAGAGCGAAAATATAGCCAAAAGCAGCACCGCGAGACAACCCACGAATATTCGCAACGAACCGATCGATCCGCGAACCATGCGAGACACGATGTTGTGTTGTTTCATCCGGACCGACCCTTTATTGCTGTGCAGTGACACGATCCATGCTCGTTAGAGGAATCTCGGTGGATAAAATAAAGAGCAATAAAATTGTTAAAAAAATAAATATCAAAATAGGTTACCCCCAAAGTCCTTTTTTTGCAAGCAAAATCCGACTCGCAGTCTTGGCCAAGCCGGATACGGGAAAGCTCCGCCAAACGCAACGCGACGCCGTCATATCAGGCCAGCCTCGCTCCGTTATAACCTGATCCTAATGATGCTTAATGAGTGCCGATTTCCAGCCGTGTGGCGATTTTGGAGCCGCGGGTGCCGTTTGTCAGAAATGTCTCGTAATTTTCCTTGTCGGTGCCAGTGAGGCTGAGTATCTGGGCGCCAACGAAGAAGCATTCAGCAGATATATGGATACCCACCTTTTCGTAACGGCAGCCGACGGCCTGCATAAAAACCTTGCCGGTCGGCAGATCGATCTCTATATTCAGGTTTCGCTGCTGTCCGACCAGGTATTTTTCTTTAATACGTATCGACGGCACGATAAATCCGATACCTGTGCGGCTTATATCGGCGGTCTCGCCCGTAATGCATGCCGCAGCCGCATCACGAGATAATGGCCCCGTACTCGTGTCGGGCTCAAACCAGACCTTGATCGGTGCCGTATGACGCCGCCGCGACGAGACCATGCGTTCGGACAGCGAGCGATTAAATCTGGTTATCAGTTCGCGTATCATTTGATGAGACGTGCCAGAGGGGCAGACACTCTAAGATATAAACCTATTTTCTACAGATTATCAACCATCTTTGCACATTATTTGGTAGTCAGGCCGCTTGATTACCCCACATTTAGCAATTGCTACTTCGAGATCGGTTTACCGCCGTTATCCTTACTTGTAACGTGCGAGATGCCTTTTGCATCGAGCGACAACAAAAACGACAGTTTACCGCTCCTACCATAAACAGCGGGCGTTGCCGTGGCGAAATACTTTTTCTTGTCGGATGCGAGATTTACCACATAATTGTAGCCCGTTGATTCGCTAGTTCTCACGTCCTCGGGTAGGAAGCCCTCGCTTATCAGGGTTTCGCTATCTGTAAATAGTCCGCCATTTTGGAGGCTGTGGACGAGTTGGGCCTTTGAAATGCGCTCAAGCATTTTCCCGGCCTCCTCTTCGTGAGTCTTGATTCGAAGGCTGTAAAAATAATTCTTGCCTTCCTTTTTCATTTCGGCCTCGGCGGCCTCGTCAACCAAGAGGATGACCCAAACGTCGTTTTCCTTTCGCAGGTTAAGGGTTTGGATCTCGTTTTTTTCGCTGTCATTGCCCGGCAGATTGGCCGTCACCGACGCTTTATCGCCGGTGATTATTTCGCCGTTAATTTGCACCTCGACTGGCACCTGCCCGGCGATCGCCTCGAAATCAACCGAGAAATCCTTTAGCTCCGTGTCAGTCAGTCCGGCGATCGCGGGTTTAAGATTCGTGAGAAAGATGGCCTCGCGGAACTTTTTTTCACGCAAATGCTTGTAAAACACCCGGATCGTGTCGGCCGGGCCGTTCGGTTCGATGGGGATCGTCGCCCCCTGGGAAGAATTTGATGCAGAGTTAGATTGTCCGGTCACCGTCTTGGCTTCAACATTTGTCGAAGTCTTAGGAACCGCGACCGAGCAGCCGCCGGCAAAACCAAGGAGCAACAGACAAATATAGGGGCTTTGAAAGTGAGATTTTAAAAACTGCGAAACTCTCATTAAAAAGACTCGCCGAAAAAACCAAGTTTTAGGAAATCTAACGAAGGAACCAAAAAGAACGACACCCTTTCGAAAATAGTGTAACCCATTCATCTCAGAATGTAAAACAAAATTTTGCGCATTTGCTGCCGTTTAGGCTGCCTTCTTACCGGCCAGCCATAGTTCGCGTCCTACCATGTAGAGGATAACCATCAACGCGGCAAACGGCAGTATGCCGAGAAGATCTGAATAGCCTCCTTCGAAGAACGGGTTACCGCCCTTGGCCCAATGTTCCGCTTTATCCTGAATTCCCTTGAGCGTTGGCTGAACCGCAAAGAGCGCGATCAATATACCCGCGATCGCTCCTCCGGCGATATACCCGGAGGCCATCAGGACCCCGCTGGATTTATCAGTTTCGGCGACGATTTGTTCCTCGGTCAGATTCTTGGAAGCAAGTTTGCGCTTCAGATAAATATCGACGAGATATCTGACAATGCCGCCGAGAAAGATCGGCGTCGAGGTGGATATCGGCAAGTAGATGCCCACCGCGAACGCAAGTGACGGCACGCCGGCAAGCTCGAGCACGACGGCGATCATAGCACCGAGTATTACGAGTCCCCAGGGCAGGTTCTGTCCCAGAACGCCTTTAATGATATAGCTCATCAAGGTCGCTTTAGGGGCGTCGTAGCGGGTCAGGTCGTTGCCATCCTCGTCCTTTTTAATGATCCCGTTGATGCCCGGATCGACAAAGTAAACGGGTTTGCCGCTTTGATCCACAAGGTATTTACCAACCTGGCCCGCCGATGGCTCTGTGTTTTGCCAGACACGGTATGTGCTGGTGTCAACGTCCTTATACTTGCCGTTATAGACTTTTTCGGTTTGAAATTGGCCGCCCTGTTTGAACAGTTGGTTTTCGGTAATTGTTTTATTCGCGACCGGGTTTGCGGCGTCTATCTTTTGGAAATAGGTCTCATTGTTGTTGAGCATTATCAACAAAGAGCCGAGCACAAGCGCCGAGGCAAGCGCTCCGACAAGGATGGCGATCTGTTGACGCCACGGCGTGCCGCCAACCCAGAAGCCGGTTTTCAAGTCCTGCGAGGTTGTGCCGCCGTACGAGGCCGCGATACACACGATGCCGCCGATCGATAGCGCCGTTACAAAATAAGGGTCAGCCGCTGTCCATCCTAACCCGAGGAAAACAAGGCATGTGATCAACAGAGTTGCGACGGTCATTCCAGATATCGGATTTGATGAGGACCCGACCTCGCCTGTAAGACGCGACGAAACGGTGACGAATAAAAATCCGAGAATAATAATGAGGATCGCTCCCAAAAGTGAGGTCACAGGATTTACAAAAACGCTCAGGCCTAGTTGCGGAAAGAGCATTATGGCCGCGATCAATATGATCACGCCGATGACGACCCATTTCATCGAGAGGTCCTGATCGGTGCGTGGT
>JBKJJR010000241.1:0-7185 GCA_046597835.1 Pyrinomonadaceae bacterium | reverse complement strand
TGAACGGCAAGCCGCTCGTCTACCTCGACAACAGCGCTTCGTCGCAGGTGCCGCACCTTGTGATCGACCGCGGCTCAAAATATCTTGCTGAAGAGCATTCCAATGTTCATCGTGGCGTGCATTATTTGTCGCAGCACGCAACGACGGCATACGAAGCCGCACGCGAAAAGATAAAGCGGTTTATCAACGCGAAGGAGGCTAAAGAGTGCATCTTTGTTCGTGGAACGACCGAAGGTATAAATCTGGTGGCCTATTCCTACGGAAAGAAGTTTATCGGCGAGGGCGACGAGATCGTTGTCAGTCAGATGGAGCATCATTCGAACATCATTCCGTGGCAAATGGTTGCGGAAGAAAAAGGTGCGAAGATCCGCGTTATACCGATGAATGAGCGCGGAGAACTCATCATCGACGAGTACGAAAATCTTCTGAATGAGAAAACAAAGATCGTTGCGGTTTCGCACGTTTCAAACTCTCTTGGGACGATAAATCCGATCAGGGAAATGATCGCGACGGCTCACAAATTCGGCGTGCCGGTTTGCGTGGACGCAGCGCAGAGTGTGCCGCATTTTCCGGTTGATGTCCAAGACCTCGACTGTGATTTCTTTGCATTTTCGGGACACAAGATGTTTGGCCCGACTGGTAGCGGCGTCCTTTACGGAAAAAAAGATTGGCTCGAAAAAATGCCACCGTATCAGACAGGCGGCGGCATGATCCGCACGGTCAGTTTTGAGGGAACAACTTTTGCCGGATTGCCCGACAAATTCGAGGCCGGAACGCCGGCGATCGCCGCGGGCATTGGTCTGGGAGCGGCGGTTGATTATATCAATTCAATCGACTTTGAGGCGGCCGCAGCCTATGAGCATGATTTGCTCGAATATGCGACACAACGTTTGTCGGACATTCCGGGTGTGACCATTATCGGCACCGCCGCAGACAAGGCGTCTGTGTTGTCGTTCACGATCGATGACATACATCCGCACGACATCGGCACGATACTCGATCAGGACGGCATCGCCGTTCGCGCAGGCCATCATTGTGCGCAACCTGTGATGGAATTCTTTGACGTTCCGGCAACCGCGAGAGCTTCGTTCGCGTTTTATAATACAAAAGAGGAAGTCGATAAATTGGCGGATGCAGTGCAGAAGGTTATTGAGGTATTTGCTTGAATGTCAGAACTCAGCGATCTATATCAAGAGGTCATTTTAGACCACAATAAGAACCCGCGAAATTTTCGTGAGATCCAGGATGCGGATAAAACAGCGGACGGGAAAAATCCGTTGTGCGGTGATGCATTGCGTGTGTATGTGGCAGTGGACGGTGACACGGTCAAAGATGTGTCGTTCAAAGGGTCGGGGTGCGCTATCTCAAAGGCTTCGGCGTCAATGATGACCCAGGCCGTCAAAGGAAAAACAAAGGACGAGGCCGAGATGATCTTTGACGAATTCCATAAAATGGTAACCGGTGAACTCGATATCGAAACCGATGAAAATCACCTCGGCAAGCTAAAGATATTTGCGGGCGTTCTTGAATTTCCGGCCCGCGTCAAATGCGCTTCGCTGAGTTGGCACACATTGAATGCCGCCCTTCATGGCGAAAAGATCATTTCAACAGAATAGAGGCCGCGAGTCAGGGAAGCGGCGCGTCCCTGTTAAGAGCTTTTTAAGCGTTCCACCTTGTTCCACCTGTTCCACCGCTGGTGGAACGGAACAAAAAACACATCAATCACATCCATGCAATCTGATCTGTTCAATTTCGAAACACGGCGTGATTATATGCCTTGGGTCGTGATGTTTATCTTCGTAATTGCAGCAATGTTCACCCTGCGGTTCGAAGGCCGCGTCTGGTGGTGCGAGGCAGGTGACTACTCGCCGTGGGCATGGGACATCTGGTCAAAACATAATTCGCAACATCTGATTGACCCTTATTCCTTTACACATATTCTTCACGGCGTACTCGAGTTTTGGCTAGTCGGGTTGATCTTTCCAAAAGTTCCACTTGCTTGGCGTTTGTTGATGGCCGTGATGATCGAAGGAGCATGGGAAATAGCCGAAAATTCAAGCTACATAATAAATCGATACCGCGAAGAAACGATCTCGCTCGATTATTTTGGCGATTCAATAATCAATTCGATTTCGGATATCGTGTGCTGCGCGACTGGTTTTGTGATCGCTTACAAATTGCGATTTTGGAGATCGCTAATTTTGTTTGTTGCTACTGAAATGATCTTGATCTTTTGGATTCGTGACAGCTTGATAATCAATATCATTATGTTGATATATCCCATCGACGCTATAAAGATCTGGCAGCTTGCCGGACGTTGAATTGGGCAATATGTTATCGTTCGCCGCGAGCGGCTTCGACCTGGGATTCGAGGTCAACGGCGAGTTTGCGCGAGCCCGGTTGGTCAAACGTTTCCGTCCAACGTAGAGCTTCATCCAGAACTCTCAACTGATATTCACGCCAATTTGGCTTGCCGGCCACAGAGCCGAATTCGCCATTGTAATAAGCTGTGCGCGGCGGCCTGACGCTGTCAGTGAGTTTTGGATCGACAGAGATCGTCATTGTCGGAATGCCGCTTTGTTCGAGCGCTCGGGCGACAATTCCCAGAGTTTGATGGCATAGTCGCGATGCAGGGATCAAGAGCGCGGCCTGAACGTCATATCTCTGCAGGCGGTCGGCAAGTTTTGGGGCAAGTTCGACAGCCACGCGAGCGGCATTTGGAATATGGCTGCTGATGCTCCACCAGACGTTGTTGAGGCGGCCGATAACTGCGTTTGCCGCGTATTCCGAAAGACGGTCGATCGGGATCTGCGAGTTTCGATCTTCGCGGACCGCTGCTGGATCGTAACCTTTTGCTGCGTAGCGCATATCGCCGGCTTCGACTTCGACCGGCATCTCGAGAAAATTCACATCGCCCTCGGGCGAATCGATGTTAAACGCATCCATTCCGCCGATATAACCGCCAGCAGACGAAATGAGTGCCAAATTAAGCATTGGCAGAGCGCGTCGAACCGGCGTGAAAGGCGCATGTATGTTCTCGACCCACGGATAGCCGATAAGCGTGTCATTTGGCTTCCAGCGGGAAAAGCGATTGGTAAAATCGCTAACGTCTTCGATCAGTTCCATAAGTATTCAAACCTTGAATTCCTTTGAAAAATCGTAAATGTCAGATTTGGCGTTTTTTGGCACCCCAAATTTACGATTTGAAATAATAAAAAATGCCAACAATGCCGCGATCATGCCGGTGAATAATACCCATACGGACCATTCATGCAAGGTATTGAATTGAATTCTGAGCGGATCATCGGCGGCGATCTCATCGATCGGCCGCCCCATCTGTCCTCTTACTGACGAAAGCCAAATCCCGATCACAAATTGCCCGGCCGCACACGCCGCCCCAAGCAGAAGCAGCAAAATTCTTTCAACCCAAAGCCAAAATTTGGTGACATTTGCAGCGCCGACAAGCGAGGATAAGAGCAAAAGCGTTGTTACTGCAAGGCCGCTGAAATTGAGTATAGATAGATTGCTGCTGACGATGGCACCGGCCAATTCCCGCTGCGACAAAACCGCAAAAGCTGTTTGGGCACCTCCGATAAAGAAAACCGCCGCTCCAAGCCATAGGCCCAATAACAACAGCCGAATATCGAAAAAAAACTTCATACAAGGAGCCGGAATGAAAGACTTATTATCCGGCGTTTTTGCCTTAAAGGCAAAACGACGCCAGTCCACAATTATGATAACCTTTCTCTATCATTTCCGATGACTCTCGACACTGAAAAAATATACAATCGGCTCTATGTGTACTGTAAAGAGCGGGATTTTGCCGGATATGATCCGTTTGACGGCCTCAATAGCGTTTCGTTTCACCTCACACCGCTGAAACATTTCTGGTGGGCGCGGCTTGTCTGGCTCCAAATGGTCAAGCGTTCCGCAGTTGACCTGCGTCCGATCCTTAGCGTTAAACCCGGAATAAATTCAAAGGGATCGGCTCTGTTTATACTCGCCGAGGCCGCGCGGTTTCGCGTTACCAAGAATCCGCGACACGCCGAAAATGTCCGGGAATTTGCGGACATATTGTTGAACACGAAGATCGTTGGAACAACGAACAGCGGCGAACGGACAACGGCATTTGGTTATAATTTCGATTGGCAGTCGCGAAATTTCTACGCCCCAATAGGCACGCCGGTGATCGTGCCGACGGCGTTTGCTTCGCAGGCATTGGTCGAGGCATACCAGATATTTGGCGAAGAAAAATATCTGACGATCGCGGACGAAATTTGCCGCTTTGTTTTGGAAGGGTTGAACCGGCCGATCGAAACGGATGATGAGATTTGTTTTAGTTACACTCCTCTAGACAACAGTATTATTTTTAACGCAAGCCTACTCGCAGGCGAATGTACGGCGCGCGTTGGGGCGATCACGGGAAACGACAAATATCTCGATACAGCGTCCAAAACTGTTAGATTTGCAGCCCGCCGCCAGCGCAGCGACGGAGCCTGGGCTTATGGTGCGAGCGAGTCGCAAGCGTGGGTTGATAATTTTCACACAGCCTATATATTGCAATCGCTTTATCGGATCTCAGCATGGATCCCGGCTCTGCGAGATGAAATTGGGGATGTTATAAGGAAAGGCGTGGCATATTGGCTGGACAACTTCTTCCTCGATGACGGCACGCCAAAATATTACGACAAAGCCGTGTATCCGATAGATATTCACTCTGCAGCGGTAGCCATTGCTGCTTTGTGCGAACTGAAAGAACTGGATCACCGAATGCTGCCAATGGCGAAGAAAACCGCCGTATGGACGATCGAAAACATGATGGACGCTGAGGGCTATTTTTATTACCAAACGCGAAAAAACCGTATCATAAAAACGCCGTTCTTGCGCTGGGGACAGGCCTGGATGGCATATGCGTTAGCCCGCTTGATCGAGGCCGAAAAATAAGATGTGCGGAATCGCAGGTATAATTTCAGTCGCTCCGGAGAGGCAGATCGGTGCGGCGCTCAGTTCTATAGAGCACCGCGGCCGTGACGACGAAGGCGTATTCGTTTCCGAGCCATTTGGATCAAATGAGCTGAAAACGTGTCTCGGCCATCGGCGTTTGTCGATCATCGACACTTCGCCTGCCGGACACCAGCCGATGTTCACCGAGGACAAACGGTTTGCCATTATTCTCAACGGCGAGATCTATAATTACAAAAAAATTCGGACGGAACTCGAAGCAAAGGGCGAAGTTTTCACGACGAATTCCGACACCGAAGTTTTGTTGAAAGCGTTCCGGCGATGGAATGTCGGCTGTCTGGACAAGCTCAACGGAATGTTTGCATTCGCGGTTTGGGATGATCTAGAAAAAGAGTTAACGCTCGTTCGCGATCGCGCGGGCATCAAGCCGCTCTATTATGCACATCTAGGTAATAATCTCGTTTTTGCGTCTGAGATAAAAGCCATCCTCGCAACCGGATTGATCGGAGCCGAACTTGATCGAGAAGGCTTCGATCAATACCTCACTTTTCTCTGGACGCCCGATCCGCAAACCACGTTCAAGAATATCTTTAAGCTGCCGCCCGCGCATTATTTGAAATGGAAAAACGGAGCGATAACCCAAAACGAATGGTGGGATCTGTCGTTTGACGAGATCGACAATGAAAAAAGCGAGGGCCAATGGCGGGAAGAACTCCTGGACGCGCTCGACCGCGTTGTTGAAATGGAAATGCTGTCGGACGTACCGCTTGGCGCGTTTCTGTCGGGCGGCGTAGATTCATCTTCGATAGTAGCGTTGATGGGTAAGCACGGCGGGGGACGCAAAGTTTCAACCTATACTGTCGGCATCGAGCAGAAAGATCTGCGTTACGACATCATACCGGACGACGCCGTTTGGGCGCGCCGCGTGGGGGAGTTACTCGATACGGATTATCATGAGCTGATGCTAAAGCCCGAGGTGGCCGATCTTTTGCCGATGCTTGTTCGGCATTTGGATGAACCTGTGGCCGACCCGGCGGTGATAACAAGTTACCTTGTGTCAAAAGCCGCACGCGAGACGCTTACGGTGTTACTTTCCGGCGTTGGCGGCGATGAAGTATTTGCCGGTTACCCGCGGCACCTTGCGATGAAATTGGCTGGCGTATTTGATCCTGTGCCGCAATCAATTCGTCGGCCGATGTTCGACTTCATCGCGACCAATTTGCCGGGCGGAATGCCTGGAAAATTTACTGCTCCGCTGAGGAACGCCAAAAAATTTGTCCGAAGCGCCGCGATGGATTTCGAGGACCGCTATCTCGGTTTTGGAACCTACTTTACTGCCGAGGCAAAGCAGAGGTTGTATTCGGATGAATTGAAAGCGCGATCAAAGGACTTTGACGCTTACCAATATCATCGTCGATATTTTGACCGCGTAAAACAGACTCATTCGCTCAACAGGCTGCTTTACGTCGATTTTAAAACGTTTCTCCCATGCCTGAATCTGGCTTATACGGACAAAACATCGATGGCGGCAAATCTCGAAGTTCGAGTTCCTTTTTTGAATGTCGAGTTGGTCGAACTGGCCGCCAAAATGCCGGTCGGATTAAAACTGAAAGGTCTAAAACGAAAATACATTCTAAAACGGGCGGCGGAAAAGCTGTTGCCGCACGACATCGTTTGGCGAAAAAAAGCCGGGTTCGGAGCGCCGATCCGTTCATGGCTTCGCGGGCCCTTGCGTCCGATGGTCGAGGAGCTTTTATCCAAAAAACAGATCGAGTCGCGCGGACTGTTTAACCCGGCAGAAGTGAACAAAATAATCGAAGCCAATTTGTCGGGAAAAGAAGACTTCAGTTTACAAGTATTTCAGCTCTTAACTCTCGAATTGTGGATGCGCGAGTTTTTGGATCAACCATGTTAACGAACAGATCGATAATCTGCTTTGCGGGTGAGGATTGGTGGTATCACCATCCGCATTCAAAAAATCACCTGATGCGCCGCTTTGCACGGGCGGGCAACAAGGTGATCTTTGTAAATTCGATCTCGATGGGCTTGCCGGGCATTTCAAACAAAGACCTCATTCCAAAGATATGGCGCAAACTTAAGAGCTACGCCAAACTCGCCCGCACAACCGACGAAGGCATCACCGTTGTGTCGCCCGCAACTTTGCCGTTCTACGGAAATCCGGTAACGCGAAAACTGAACAAGTGGATGCTCTCGGCTCAGATC
>JBKJJR010000159.1:0-2752 GCA_046597835.1 Pyrinomonadaceae bacterium | reverse complement strand
ACCCTGTTCGGATGCAACCGATTCGATCATACCTTTGTAGATCTGCGTTTGGACATGTTTTGGGAGCAGAATGCCGAAGATCTCGGCAGCGGGCTGTTCGTAGATATACTCGGCCTGCGCGCCTGTCTCGGCAGTTTCATCTGCTGTTGTGCGCGGAATGGGAAGGAGCTGTTCGATCACCGGCTTTTGCGAAAGGACGGTCTTGAATTCGGTGAAGACAATGAATACCTTGTCGATGGTCTCGTCGTCAGTAAATGTTTTTATTACCTTGTTCGCGATCGCGACTGCGTCGGCATAAACGACCTGACCCGAGCCTGTCAAGCCGACGTATTCATCGCTGAACTTAACCTCTCGGCGTTTGAAAAAATCGCGGCCCTTTCGCCCGACCGGTATCATTTCGGTTGATTTAGCAGCGTTCTCTTTTAGAAAAGCCTGCGTCGCCTTGATAACATTTGCATTGAACGCACCGGCGAGGCCTTTGTCGGCACTGACGAGAACGATTATGTATTTATCGTCGCCGCGCTCGTCGAGCAGCGGGTGCGAGATCTCACCCGCGACCTTTGCACTCAAACCGCCAAGCACCGCGCTCATCTTGCCCGCATAGGGGCGTGACGATGTGACACGATCCTGAGCGCGTTTCAATTTCGCCGCGGCGACCATCTTCATCGCCTTGGTGATCTGCTGTGTGTTTTTGACCGACTTAATTCGCCGGCGCATGTCTAACAAGCTAGCCATAAACTCTTACGCTTTTGCGGGCGTCGCTGTCTCCCAACGGGTTGCTTTGAAATCCTGGACCGCTTCTTTCATAGCCGCTTTCAGGTCGTCATCGATCGATTTCTTCTCGCGAAGTGTATTAAGTACGCCAGGATGAGCCTCTTCGGCAAATTTGGTCAGTTCGATCTCGAAACGTTTAAGGTCGCTGATCTCGATATCATCAGCGTGGCCGTTGCTGACCGTCCAGATGATCAGAACCTGTTCGAGGACGTCCATCGGTTTGTATTGCGGCTGCTTGAGGATCTCGGTCAGGCGTTTGCCGCGTTCGAGTTGGTCCTGTGTGGATTTGTCGAGATCGGATCCAAACTGTGCAAATGCGGCCAGCTCACGGAATTGTGCAAGGTCGATACGGAGCGTGCCGGCGACCTGTTTCATCGCCTTGATCTGTGCCGAACCACCAACGCGCGAGACCGAGTTTCCGACGTTGATGGCGGGACGAACGCCGGAGTTAAAAAGGTCGCTTTCCAAAAAGATCTGTCCGTCCGTGATCGAAATCACATTGGTCGGAATATACGCCGAAATATCGCCGGCCTGCGTTTCGATGATCGGCAAACTCGTCAAACTACCGCCGCCTTTTTTATCGGACATTTTCGCGGCGCGTTCGAGTAGGCGCGAGTGGAGATAGAAAACGTCGCCGGGATAAGCCTCGCGGCCCGGCGGACGGCGAAGAAGCAATGAAATTTCACGGTAAGCGGCTGCTTGCTTTGAAAGATCGTCGTAGATCGTCAAAGCGTGGCGGCCGTTGTCGCGGAAATATTCGCCCATCGCGCAACCCGAATATGGAGCAAGGAATTGCATCGCTGCCGGGTCGGACGCCGATGCGTTAACGATGATCGTATAGTCCATAGCACCAAATTCTTCAAGTTTTTGGCGGACCTGAGCAACCGTCGAAGCCTTTTGGCCGATGGCGACATAAATACAGATAACGTCCTTGCCTTTCTGGTTGATGATAGCGTCGATCGCGACGGCGGTCTTTCCGGTCTGGCGGTCGCCGATGATCAACTCACGCTGGCCACGCCCAATAGGAACCATAGCATCGATAGCCTTCAAACCGGTTTGCAGCGGCTCTTTGACCGGCTGGCGGTCAATGATACCGGGAGCGATCTGTTCAACCGGCAGATACGTGTCCGTCACGATCTCGCCTTTGCCATCGATCGGATTGCCAAGCGCGTCAACGACCCGGCCGATCATCGCGTCGCCAACCGGAACGCTCATAATGCGTCGTGTGCGCTTGGCTTCGTCGCCCTCTTTGATCTTTTGAAAATCGCCAAAAAGCACGCATCCGACCTTGTCTTCCTCGAGGTTGAGGGCGAGACCGCGAACGCCATGCGGAAATTCCAACAGCTCGCCGGCCATGACCTTTTCGAGGCCGTAGATCTCGGCAATGCCGTCGCCGACCTTAATTACAGTACCGACCTCGTTGACGGTCATGCTGGCGTCAAAATTTTCGATCTGTGCACGAATGATCTCGTTGATCTCGTTTGCTTTAATACTCTCCATATACTTCAATTACCCGACCGTGAAATGCGGGTTTTCTATAAGTCCTATCAAATTTCCAAAAGGGTCTCGAACCGAGCCGACTTTGATGCCGCCGCCGACGTCCGTCGGCTCAGCGATTATCTCAACTCCGTCGCTCTTTAACTTTTCTACCGCGGCGGTTATGTCGTCCACTCCCCAATAGGCCGCGGGACTGTCGCCGTGAACGGTTCCGGCGGCGTCCGGGTCGAGTCCTAGTTCATAGCCGCCGACGCTAAATCCAACATAGAACGGTTCGTCAAAATAAGGCTCGAAACCGAGCAGCGACGAATACCATTTTTTGGCTGCGGCGAGGTCGTCGACCTTATAAATAACTGTGCGAAGCCCTTTTAGCATAGCTTAAGCTCCGATAAGGTCGGCCTTCAGCGTCTCGAGTTTCGTCTTTACCGAGCCGTCGTAAACGGTCGAGCCGATTCGCGTTACAACGCCGCCGATAATTTCC
>JBKJJR010000075.1:0-3540 GCA_046597835.1 Pyrinomonadaceae bacterium | reverse complement strand
GTCAAAGGCTCAGACGCCGATTGACGGCGGCGGTGGTGGAACAACGATTGAGTCCTCGACCTCTGGCGAGAAAAAGCTGGCGACCCTTTTACTGAGAATCAAGTTTGCGATCAGTGGTAACAGGATAACGGTAGTAGTTACAGGAATAACAAATACGCCCGGAAACTCGGTCCAATAGGAAATTTCGTTAACAATTATAGAACGGATCAGAAGTATCAATGCGCGAACCGCAAAGATCCAAGCCAAAAGAAGCAAAAGGGTGACTAGATAACGGCCATAGTGTTTTCTTTGATGAAGCCCCCAAAACGCAATTGTGGGAATTACAAGTAACAGAATCACAAGACCAAGAGAAGTGAGGAATGATTTTACGAGTGTGGTTGAGGTAAGTTCGATAGGGATGCGGTAATAACGTGATTCTTCCACCATCGCTTTGACCTCAAGAAATGGAATCGACAGTAAACCTAACGCAAATAAGACCAGCAACGCTTGAGCGATCCAAACAGATGCCGGGCGTTTGATCTTCTTTTCCATTAAAGACACCACAGAAATTTATAACACGAATCGCTCTACAGCAGGAGGAGACCTAAATAACTATGAAAAAACAAACGGAAAACACAACACAAACCACACCGCCAGCGGGCGGTGAGGAAACTATCACGCCTGAAGGCGTAACTCTTAACGAAACTCTTACACAGCTTCAGGAGGAGAATAAACAGCTAAAGACAACGCTGCGGTTCAATGCGGCTCACCGGCAGATAACGGGCGAGCTGGCACGGGCCGGGGCGAGGTCGCCGGAGCTGTTGTTCGATTCGATCAAGGCCGATCTGCAATTTTCGCCCGCCGGCGATGCGGAGAATGCGGCGGCGTTGATCCAAAGACTCAAGTCCGCTCATCCCGAGCAATTCGGGTTTGAGGGACGCGTCGGGTCGATCGACGCCGGAGCGGGAATGACCGCGACTCCGCAATTGACCAGGGACGCGCTTCGCAGGATGACGGCGGCCGAGATCGCCGAGCTTGATTGGAACGACGTCAAGCGCGTGCTCGCGAAGTGAAAAACTAAAAACTAAAACTGAAAAGTGGAAGGCAATGAATGCGTCCCGAGACTTTTAGTTTTTCACTTTTAACTATTAACTAACTAAAAAAGGAGAAATATGGCTTTAGATTTTATACCAACAGTTTGGGCGGCGAGATTGCTCGTTGCCCTTGATAATGCACTCATATATGGACAGGCAAATGTGTCCAATCGCGACTATGAGGGCGAGATACGAAAGGCCGGCAATACGGTCAAGATCGCGTCTATCGGCGACGTTACGGTTGACGATTATACAAAGGACACCAACATTAACGACCCTGAATCGCTGACCGACGACGAGCAGACGCTCAATATCAATAACGCGAAGTATTTTAACTTTTACGTGGACAGCGTTGACCGGGCGCAGCAGAACGTGAACGTACTGGACGAAGCAATGCGGCGTTCGTCGTGGAAACTGCGCGACTATGCTGACACGTTTCTGGCGGCAGCAATGGAAGCTGCCGTACCCGCGCAAAATAAGATCGGCACGACCGTCACGCCCAAAGTTCCAACCAAGGATGACGCTTATGAATACCTCGTCGATCTCGGCGTGCTGCTCGACGAGTCAAATACGCCGATGGACGGCAGATTTGTCGTCGTGCCGGCGTGGTTTCACGGGCTATTGCTAAAAGACGAGCGGTTTGTACACTCTGGGACGCAGGGCTCGGATCGAAGGCTGGCAAACGGCATGGTAGGCGAGGCCGCGGGCTTTGCGATACTCAAATCGAACAATGTTCCTAACATCACCGGGACAAAGTACAAGATCCTAGCCGGCCATTCGATAGCGACGGCATATGTCGAACAGATCCTCGATGTGCAGACCTATAAACCCGAAAAACGATTCGGCGACGCCGTCAAGGGCCTGCATGTCTATGGAGCAAAGGTCGTGCGGGCGTCAAATCTGGCGGTGCTGATCGCGAATAAATCTTAACTGTTGCCAGTTGTCGGTGGTCAGTAGTCAGAAAATACTGATCGCCGGTCACCGACAACTGACCACTGACCACTGACTATTGTTTATTATGGAAACACCAAAAGACAAACTAAAACGAATGACCGCCTGGGACGCAGAGCCGACGCTTTCCGAAGACGACCTCGACGGCATAATGGCCGCCGTGGCTCTTGCGGATAACGATGGCCTCGCTCCCGACGACGAAGATTGGGCGCCGACATACGATCTCAATGCTGCCGCTGCCGCCGCCTGGCTAGTCAAAGCAGCCCGCGCCAGCCCGCTAACCGAGATCGATCCGCCCGGGTCGGGCATTGTCACGTCAAAGGTCTTTGACAACTGCCGCGCAATGGCGAGGATCTACTCGGCAAAGCGAAATGCGACTGTTTTATTAAGATAATATATATGGTTTACCATATGTTTAAAAATAGGATGGCTGTTCTGGCCATCCTTTTTTGCTGCCTGCTTTTCACATATAATCTGACCGATGGAAGTTATTAACGTAATTGGCGGCGGGCTTGCAGGCGTCGAGGCGGCGTGGCAGGCGGCTAAGATGGGAACATCTGTGCGTTTGTATGAAATGCGCCCTGTGCAGCAGACACCGGCGCATAGAACGGACAAGCTGGCCGAGATAGTTTGTTCTAATTCGCTCAAAACGGACGAACCCGGTTCCGCACCCTATTTGTTGAAAGAAGAGCTGCGGCGCGGTTGTTCGATGGTGTTGGAGGTTGCTGAGGCGACTCGTGTCCCTGCCGGTGCGGCCCTTTCTGTTGATCGCATCAAATTCGCTGAGATGATAACCGAGCGGGTTGAGGCTCATCCGAATATCGAGATCGTCCGCGAAGAGGTCACAACTATTCCGGCTGATGGCGTGTCGATCATTGCCACAGGGCCGCTTACGTCGGATACGTTCACAAAGGAGATAATGCGGCTGACGGGTGACGATCAGCTTTATTTTTATGACGCGATAGCTCCGATCGTGGCGGCGGATTCGATTGATATGTCGGTGGCGTTCAAGGCGGCACGCTATGGCAAGGGCGGCGACGATTACATCAATTGTCCGATGAACAGAGACGAATACGCGGTATTTTATGACGCGTTAACGCAGGCAAAAGAGGTGCCGCTCAAGCGGTTTGAGGACACGCACTGGTTTGAAAGCTGTCTGCCGATCGAAGAAGCCGCACGGCGAGGCGTCGATACTTTGCGATTTGGGCCAATGAAACCGAAAGGGTTGTACGATCCGCGAACGGGCTATGAGCCATACGCATGCGTGCAATTAAGACAGGAAAATCTGATGGCCGATGCCTACGGAATGGTCGGTTTTCAGAATCATCTGCGTTATGGCGAGCAGGAAAGAGTGCTGAAATTGATCCCTGGCTTGCAAAACGCTGAGTTCCTACAGTTCGGGCAGATACACCGCAATACGTTTATCAATTCGCCAAAGATCTTGAACGAGACGCTTGCAACCCGCACAAATCCGCGTCTGTTCTTCGCCGGTCAGATCACCGGCGTCGAAGGCTAT
>JBKJJR010000291.1:0-3437 GCA_046597835.1 Pyrinomonadaceae bacterium | reverse complement strand
TCACGAACAGCCTCGCGAAAGGCATTTTTCGCTATGGCCATGATCCGGGGCAGAGATCCTGTTCCTTTGTTGGGCATTCGTTGTGGTTATAAGGACGACGACAAGGTTCGCGTGCCGGGCCTGCGTTAGTTTATCATAAATTCATCCCCAAAATTTGCTTTTATTATCGCGAAAACAGGGTTATACTCTTGTCAATAGTAGAGAAAGTATAATTGCCTCGTCGGACAGAAGATTCGCCAGCAGAAGTATAATCGTGTTATGCCAAAATACAAATCGTCGTCGCTTCGTTTCTTCAGCCGGGTAGCATTAATTCCCGTAATTGGCATTTTAGCTTTGTCATTTACGACAGTACGCAATATTGGGTCGGCGCAGTCGCGTTCCGGGGTCAAGCAGGATACCGTCCGCGGGATGTATCGCGGTGTGAAAACTGCGGAAAGGTTCGATGTCTCGCCTCCATTGCGAACTATGAAGGGAACTCTGACGAAAGAGGAACGCGAGCGCGATGAATTTGAAGACAGAAAAACGGGACTTGAAGGCCCGCTTGGCCCGCAAGATTTAGACGAAGTCGTTCAGTCCTTGACCACGCCATTTGCTCCGTTGGTGATGCCGACGCCTATCGTGAGCTTTGACGCGAGCATAACTGTCGGCGGTGTTCCGCCCGATCCCGTTGGTGACGTTGGCCCGAATCATTATGTTGTGATGGGCAATTCGCAATTTCGGATCTTTAATAAAACGGGAACTTCTGTGTTCGGCCCTGTGAATATCAACACTCTCTGGTCCAATTTTGGGGGAGCCTGCCAGACAGAAAATGCGGGTGATCCGGTCGTGATCTACGATCAGCTTGACGACCGTTGGATATTGACACAATTCACCGCAGCGGGCCCAACTTATTACAACTGCGTGGCGATCTCAACGACCGGCGATCCGACCGGAAGTTATTACAGATACGCATTTTCGACCGGAACAAATTTTCCCGATTACCCGAAATATGGAATGTGGAACGACGCGCTTTACATCAGTACACGAGAATTCGCCGGCTCTCCGTTCGCCGGAGTAGGAGCCTACGCAGTTAATCGTGCACAGTTAGTCGCCGGCAACCCGGCGGCGCAGGTGATCTCTTTCCTTGCTACGCCGGCTGGAGCAGGCGGCATGTTCAATGTAGGTGATGGATTGCTTCCATCTGATCTTGACGGATCAACGCTCGCGCCTGCCAATTCGCCGAATTATTTTGTCGGTAGTATGGATGCAGGTGCTTCATACGGAGCGCCGCAGGACGCGTTGAGTTTCTGGAAGTTTACGGCTAATTTCGTCACGCCTGCGAGTTCGTCGTTTGCGTTGACACATACCATTCCGGTCGCGGCTGTTGATACAATTCCCGCCTTCTGTTCGGGAAGATCATGCATCCCGCAATCGGGTACTGCTGTAAAGATCGACCATTTAGGGTATCGCCAGCGGCCGCTCCACCGGCTTGCTTATCGCAACTTTGGCACTCACGAGTCGCTTGTAACCAACCAGTCAGTTGAGGCGTCAGCGACAATGTCCGGAATACGTTGGTATGAATTGCGTTTATCAGCCGGGACTCCGTCGGTATTTCAGCAGGGAACCTATGCGCCCGGGACGACGGACACGATCCATCGCTGGATGGGCTCAATTGCGATGGACGCGAGCGGCAATATGGGTTTGGGTTACAGCGCGTCAAATGCGACCATGTTTCCCGGCATCAGATACACCGGCCGCCTGGCAGGAGATGCCCTCGGCACAATGCCGCAGGGCGAAGCCACGATCGTAAACGGCACGGGATCACAAACGAGTTCCTCGAGCCGCTGGGGCGATTATTCTTCGATGAACATCGACCCGACCGACGACTGCACGTTCTGGTACGTCACGGAATACGTTCCTACAACCAGTACCAGCGGATGGAGAATGCGCGTTGGCTCATTTAAGTTCCCAGGCTGTTCAGCCGGGGCAACTCCCACCCCGACGAATACGCAAACGAACACTCCAACAAATACGGCCACGAATACAGCGACCCCGGCGTTTACAGCGACATCTACACCGACGCCGACGGCAACAAATACGTTTACTCCGACGGCGACTGGCACGAGTACATTCACACCAACACCGACGGCAACAAATACGTTTACTCCAACGGCGACCGGCACGAGTACTTTCACGCCAACGGCGACTGCGACCAATACATTTACGCCAACGCCGACTGCAACGGAGACCTTCACGCCGACGGTCACGCCAACCGAGACGCCGACGAATACACCAACGCCTCCGCCAGTTATCTCTGGGGCCGTCACATACGGCAATGCGATCGGCTCTCCCAATCCGCCGCGGTTTGTGCCTGACGTACTCGTCAATGCAGCTGGTTCGCCAACGGTTTCCGATACGACCACCGCAAGCGGCACATACTCTTTAACCGGTTTTGGAGAAGGTTCATACACGATCATGCCGTCTAAGACCGGCGGACAAAACGGTGCGGTAAATTCATTCGACGCGGCAAAGATAGCTCAGTATGTAGTCGGAGGTCCCAGCCTGACCACAACCCAGTTGACGGTTGCGGATGTGAGCACTACTGGGGGCGTTTCGTCGTTTGATGCAGCATTGATCGCCCGCTACGCCGCCTCGCTGGGGCCGCCAACAGGAGCTGCCGGGAACTGGATATTCCAGCCGACGAGCAACACTCATGCGTCGGTCACCGGCGACATTACTGATGAGGATTATTCCGCTCTGCTGATGGGCGAGATCTCGGGAAACTGGACAAATACAGGCGGCCGATCTTTGAACGGAACCAAAACAGAAGGCACCAGGCAGGTGGAAGTGAGCAATGAATTAGCAAAAAATATTGTCGTAAATATTCCGAATCTCGTAACATTGGCGGCTAAGAAGATCACCGTGCCTGTAAATGTTCAGGGAATCGAGAACAAAGGCATTATCTCGTACGAGTTCGATCTTCGGTACGATCCTTTCGTGATGCTGCCACAGGCTGAGCCGGTCGATCTGGCAGGAACGGTCAGCCGCGGATTGATCGCTGTTGTAAACACTAACGAGCCCGGACTTTTGAGAGTCGTAATCTATGGCCCGATGCCGCTTGAAGAAAATGGCGTACTTTTAAATCTGAAATTCGCTGCCATCGGAGAACCCGGAACAATAACTCCGCTGACTTGGGAGCGGCTGATTTTTAATGACGGCGAAACGGCCGGGATCCTGACCGCCGGCCAGATCGAGATCTCAGCCGCGGCGGACGGTCAATAGTCCGCTTTCTAATTCGGCTTAACTTCACATTAACAACAATAACCTTCGATCGCATTCGCGTAAAAAAAGAGGCTGCCTTTTCAGACAGCCTCTTGATCCTAAGTAGGAATTGATGGATAGATTATTGTAGTGGAGTCGCAGCAGCGCAAGTGCCGGCAACACCGGCTGTGTAACCG
>JBKJJR010000106.1:0-7247 GCA_046597835.1 Pyrinomonadaceae bacterium | reverse complement strand
ACTTCGCACCTTCGGTGCTTTCGTTTTCTTTGTCATCTACCTGCGGCGATGCCGCAGGCTAAACTACTTTGCACCTTCGGTGCGTAAAAACTTCTAGATCTTTGATAATTCATTCTGGGACGCGCCTATATTATGAGCTCTGTGTGCTCTGTGCCTTTGTGGTGAAAACATCTCTGGGACGCGTCGGTGTCACACCTTGACACAGGAGAAACCTCACAGGGACGCGCTGAAAATTAAACGCAGAGAACGCAAAGGCCGCAGAGATTTTTTCTTATGTTGTCTCTGCGTTTTCAACGAACTCTGCGTTGAAAATCTCTGGGACGCAAGTATTTTCCCTGTCGCCAATGATTGAGACTGAAGAAACTCCTCTGGGACGCGATCTTGCCAAGCACATATTTCTTAATAAATTCTTTGTGCTCTTTGTTCCTTTGGGGTGAAAAAATCTCTGGGACGCGCTCTAACTATCCGGGAGATAGTTAATCGGATTTTGACAGAATCCTGTGTAAAATGCTATTATTCTCGTTTTGTTATCTGAGCAGATCTTGGTTAATGCAACCCTATATAAGGAGTTACGAAACAATTGAGTAACGGAAATTTTCTATTCACATCCGAGTCGGTGACCGAGGGGCACCCGGACAAGATCGCTGACCACATCAGCGACGCAATATTAGACGCGATCCTGACGCAGGACCCAACAGCGCGAGTGGCCTGCGAAACGCTCGTTACGACCGGGCTTGCGGTTGTGGCCGGCGAGATCACGACTACGGCAGAGGTCAATTACAAGCAGATCATTCGCGAAACTATCGAAGAGATCGGCTACAACAACGCTGAGTTTGGCTATGATTCAAACACCTGCAGCGTCATTGACGCCATTGGGACGCAGTCGCCCGACATTTCTCAGGGCGTTGATACAGGTGGAGCCGGCGATCAGGGACTAATGTTTGGCTATGCCTGTAACGAAACGCCCGAGTTGATGCCGATGCCGATCCAGATGGCTCACAATTTGACGAGGCAATTGTCTAAGGTGCGTCGTGACGGCACAATTCCCTATTTGCGGCCTGACGGTAAATCGCAGGTTTCGATCGAATATCGCGACGGCCGTCCGTTTCGCGTTGAAGCCGTCGTCATCTCGTCGCAGACGGCTGATCTCGATATTGAGGACATTCGTGCCGACATTATGGAACACGTTATCAAACCGGTGATTCCCGCTGAACTTCTCGACGACGAAACTAAATACCACATTAACCCAACCGGCAAATTTGTCATTGGCGGTCCGATGGGAGACGCCGGGTTAACCGGCCGCAAGATCATCGTTGACACCTATGGCGGCTATGCGCCGCATGGCGGCGGTGCTTTTTCGGGCAAGGATCCGACCAAGGTTGACCGCTCGGCGGCGTATATGGCGCGCTACATCGCAAAGAATGTCGTCGCTGCCGGCCTCGCTGATAAATGCACGGTTCAGTTAGCGTACGCGATCGGCGTTGCCGAGCCAGTGTCGGTTTTGATCGACACCCACGGAACGGGAACGATCGACGACGAGCGTATCTCAGACATCGTTCGCGAGAATTTTACGCTCACGCCGGCGGCGATCATCGAAGCTCTCAACCTGCGTCGCCCGATCTACAAAGCGACCGCGCGTTTCGGCCATTTTGGCCGCACGAACGGTGAATTTACATGGGAAGTTACAGACAAAGCCGAGGCACTAAGAACCGCGGCAGATAACCATAGGGGCATCGGAACAAACGGATAAGAAAGATCTCAGTGACCTCCGTGTCTTCCCTCTGTGCCCTCCGTGTTAAGAAAATTCCTTAACACAGAGAACACGGAGTTAAAGACACAGAGAACACAAAGGAAAAATATGGCTAAAGAAGGACATTCAATGCATCACGACATTAAGGACATCAACCTGGCGCCGCAGGGTAAGCAGCGTATCGAGTGGGCGGACCGCGAAATGCCGGTTCTGCGTCTCATTCGCGAGCGTTTTGAAAAGGAAAAGCCCCTCGTCGGCGTAAAGATGATCGCCTGCGCACACATCACGACCGAGACGGCGAACCTTGCTCGCACTCTGCAGGCCGGTGGAGCCGATGCCCTGCTGATCGCTTCGAATCCGCTATCGACACAGGACGATGTTGCAGCTTCGCTCGTCGCAGATTGGGGCATCCCTGTGATGGCGATCAAAGGCGAATCGATCGAGACCTACGTCAGCCACGTCAAAGCGGCGCTTGAGACAAATCCGAACATGATCATCGACGACGGCTCGGACGTTGTCGCCACAATGTTGAAGGAAAAGCGTGAATTGACCGAAACGCTCATCGGTACGACCGAAGAAACCACGACCGGAATTGTCCGCCTCAAGGCGATGCAAAAAGCCGGAGTACTCAACTTCCCTTCCATCGCCGTCAACGACGCGCAGACCAAACATTTCTTTGACAACCGCTACGGCACGGGCCAATCGACGCTCGACGGCATCATCCGCGCGACTAATATTTTGCTCGCCGGAAAAAATCTTGTCGTCGTCGGCTACGGCTGGTGCGGCAAAGGCGTAGCGATGCGTGCCCGCGGAATGGGCTCGAACGTTATCGTCTGCGAGATTGATCCGATCAAAGCGATCGAGGCCGTCATGGACGGCTTCCGCGTGATGCCGATGGTCGAGGCGTGCAAGCTCGGCGACTTTTTCGTCACTGTCACCGGCAACCGCCATGTGATCGACAAAGAACATTTTGAACAGATGCGAGACGGTGCGATCGTCTGCAACAGCGGCCACTTTGACCTCGAGTTGAACCTTGACGCCCTTCGTGAAATGTCCGCCGAAGCCGTAAAACGCCGCCCGTTCGTCGAAGAATACATCGGCAAAAACGGAGGAAAGAGCGTTATCGTCCTCGGCGAAGGGCGCCTGATCAACCTCGCCGCCGCCGAAGGCCATCCCGCATCGGTGATGGATATGTCGTTCGCCAACCAGGCTTTGTCTGCCGAATATCTCGTCAAACAGAAAGGCAAGCTCACCAACGGCGTTCATATCCTGCCGCCCGAAGTCGATCAGGAGATCGCCTCCCTCAAACTCCGAGCAATGGGCGTCAATATCGACGAACTCACTGCCGAAATGCTCGAGTATATGTCGAGCTGGGAAACGGGAACTTAATCAATGCAAAATGCACAGTGCACAATGCACAATTAAAAATGGCTCGGCGAACCGCCGGGCCTTTTCCCTTTCCCGTTACCTACAGAACGTCACATTTCACGGTACTGACGTCGCCCGGCACCTATGCATCACATTGCCATTCATCTTACGGAAGTGTATTGTGCAATTACGCACAAACTCTTCCGTCTATTGGACTATCCTTCCTATTGTACTCACTTTCGCTAAATACGATCGATCTTATATTGAGGAGCAATTTTATCGAACTCATAAAAGAATTTGACCTGAGTAATACGCCCAAGTCCGACAAGGACAAGGAAGTCTATCAATTATTCGATGGCGCTTTTCGCAAGCTGGTCGAGGTCCGTCTGCAAAACGGCGCCGTTTTGTCGAGGCACAAGGCGAATGAACCGATAACTGTTTTTTGTATTTCCGGGGCGGGTGTTTTTCGCGCCGGGAAGGATCTGGAAGACTCGCAAATTCTACGCGCTGGAACCCTGATCACTCTCGAAGCCGGCGTTGAACACGAGGTCGTCGCCGATCCCGACCTTCATTTACTCGTCACAAAATTTAAGGACCGATAGTAAGCCCCGCACAGCGTAGGTCTTGCTTCTGCTTGGACAGTTTCAGTTTCTCAAAAACGCTTCGGCAAGAGATGGTAGGTCTTCGGAAAATCCTTTGTTGTTCGAATAGTCGGAAAACTTGATTCAATTTTCGCTAATTCTTTATGTTCGGTAGCATACATACACGCAGGCCGAAATACGTCAAGATTTTTGGTAAGGCGAAGTTTGCCGAATTTAGAGGGGGATAAAACAATGTCATTAATTTACTGTCCTGAGTGCGGTAGCGAGATCTCGAACAATGCGATCGCCTGTCCAAGTTGCGGGCGCCCAATATCGGATCCATCGCCCGTCGTCGAAAAGAAATTTGTCGTGACGACACCTGAGCGTCGCGAATCCGCTTTTCCGACGTGGGCGTTTATACCGATCGGGCTGTTGGCGGTGATCCTTTTGTTCGTCGCTTATTTTGCGTTTCGACAACCGGAGGATTCGACAAACATAAATGTAAACATGGGCGCGCGGCGTGGCTCAACCGAACCCGTGCGTGACACGCGTATCCCTTCAACGGACAGCCAGACCGTCACGATACCGCCAAGCGGCCAAACCGTAACGCTGCCGCCCGGCGGGCAAAGTGTAACATTGCCGCCGAGCCAAACCACAACTGTCCCCGGAACGACAACTGCAGCGCCCGTCGCACCGCCGCCCGACAAAGGAACAGTCGTCATTAATGCTCGCGTCGCGCCTCGCAGTGGCTCGCCTCAAAATGTCAGGAGTGCGAAATTTTATCTTCTGGATAAAGACCTTGAAACCATTTTGAGCGAAGCTCGGATCGAACCGATCGAGGGTAACACGCTAACTGGCAGCCTTGGGCTTGCCATTGTTTATCCCGACCGCTACGGCGATTTTTGGCGAAGTGCGATGCGCGCCATAGGAAACCATTCCAAATACTCTGGCACTACCGACGGCGGGGGCAACGCCAACATGCAAGGCATTTTGCCAAACGAATACTACCTGTTCGGCATAACAAAGGTGGGACGCGGATTTGCATTGTGGAATGCACCGGTCTCGGTCATCGCGGGACAAAATAATTTGAACCTTAGCCCGCAGAGCGTCACGGAAATACCTGATTCATCGGGATAAAAAACTGAACGGCTCGCGTGAGCAAGTGGCGGGAACGAGGTGTCCAACCAATGGGTCGGCCACCTGCTCACGCAGAGTTATCCCTACGTCCTCACTTTCGATAATAGAAAAACCCCGAACATTGCGAAGATCAAGAGTGGCGACCAAACTGCCATTGATGGGGAGAGAAAACCGTTGAGGCCAAACTGCTCAGAAACGCTGCTCGTTCCTGTGAACAAAAGCCACAGTCCAACCGCGTAGCCGACGGTCACAACTTTGCCTTTACGACTTAAACTTAGAGCGAACGGCGCGGTGAAAAGCGCGATGATAAATGGCAAAAACAATGTCGCGTATTTCTTTTCAAGCCCGACGGAAAGATTGCGCCTATCGAGATCCGAATCGCTATTCGCGATCTGTTCTTTAATGCCGGCGATGTTGAGATGAGTGGGTTTTTTGCGGCCTTCAATAAATGGATTTGCTTCCTCGGCGATCTCATCTCTATTGAGCAGTATAGTTTCGATATTCCCCTCCCTCAGATCGTTTTTCTCTACACTTCCCTGCAAGAGAATTTTACCGCTTCGCCAAGATCCAAATTTTGAGCGGAACACGGTTTGCAATTCCGCCTTCTCTTTTGTGAATTCGTAAACACTCAAATCATTCATGCACCCGGAAGAGCAACCGTTCGCTTTTTCGTTATCGGACGCAGATTGCTGTTTTGCGGCAGCAAAATTATCGACGACGTCTCCCTTTTCGTTATCAGACGCAGGTGTGAATGAGTAGATCCGGTTTTCGTTTGCTACCCACGACCTTCCCGCCGCATTCACCGGCACTCCACCGTTGCGAATGATCGAGCGAACGTTGTCTTGTCGTTGATTTGCGCGGGGTAATAGGTGTTCCTGAATTTGCCAGTTTAATAAACCGAGCAACGCCGTTGCGGCAAAACATGGAATAAGCAAACGGTAAACGCTCTGCCCTGCCGATGTCCAGGTGACAATTTCGTTCTGCCGCGATTTGATGACGTATGTCGCGAGTGTCGCGATCATCGCCGCCGACGGTGCGATCTGCAGATACATGAACGGCATCAGGAAGAAAAGATATTTGGCGAGCAGGAAAATACCGCCGTCGATCATGCCGGCAAATTTCCAAAGGTCGAAAGCAGTAAAGATCACGAAAACTGTTGACAGAAAACATAGCGAGAGCAGAAAATATTTCAACAGGTTCAGAGTGATGTCGAAGTCGCGAATGCCGGTCGTGACGTCCATAAAGAAATTTCGAAATGGGATCTTGTCCGGCGCGGTTCGAAACTTGTTTGCGAACGCTTTTAGTCCGGTTGTCGGAACATTCCACCGCCAAAACCTGCTCGAATAGTTAAACCAGATTATGGCGATCACGCTTCCTGCGATCGGCAGCAATCCGCCGAGTGCGGGATTTATCGTACCGGTCCGAGCGAGTTGTTCGCCGAGAAACGCAAGCAGGTAATATCCGATCAACCCCAAAAGGGCGAGCAGGACGCCCAGCCCGCGTCCGCCGCGATTGAACCGCAAGATCATTCCTGTCCCGAGCAAACTGAATATTAGCGGCGTCATAGAAAGGATCAATCGCCGCTGCCACAATATCTGCGCCTCGACCTTGTCTTTGCCCTCGCTCGTTTCTGCTAAATCCGATAGCTGCATTAGGCCAAGCTCGTTGATCGAGCCGCCCGATCTGCTGAGACGCTCGATCATCTCGCTGCGCTGTGTCTTGACCGCGAGTCTGATCTCTCCGAGATTTTCGGTAACGTACTTTCCGATGCCCGGCTTTAGCGGCAACGTCGAAACCACTGCGTTCTCGAGCACCAGTTCCGTATTCTCATCCGAAACGTCTATGCGTCCCCGCTTTGACGTTATCAGACGAGCTGTTCCAGCCGCGCCGTCCTCCTTATATATAAAGATATTGTTCCAACGGCCGGCCTCGACATCTCCGTCGCGGACAAAGATCGTATAACCACCGACCTCGCTGTTAAAAACGCCGGGCTCGATCGGCGATTCGAGCTTTTTGATCGCGGTCTGGAGCGCGACCTTTCGAACAAGCCCGGCGGCGAACGGCACGCCTTCGAGGTTGACGACAAACGCAAAGACCGACATCAAGATGCCTAGTATAGCGACCGGTACTGTCATCTGCATATTTCCGACGCCGGCCGCGCGAATTGCGACGAGTTCGCTGTCCGTCTGCATTTTTGCAAGCCCGATCACTGTCCCCACAAGCATCGCCATCGGGCATGTAAAGGCGATGATGGTGGGAACAAGCGCCGCGCTCAATTGTCAAACTAACGTGGCCGGAATGTTGACGCTGAAGAAAATATCCGAGAACCGGCCACGTTAGTTTGGCAATTGAGCGCGGCGCTTGTTCCCAACATCATCGCCTTTACATGCCCGATGGCGATGCTTGTGGGG
>JBKJJR010000258.1:0-4599 GCA_046597835.1 Pyrinomonadaceae bacterium | reverse complement strand
CATGCTCCATCCGGCGTGCGATTTTGCGCGTCACATGATGCAGGTCTCGTTCGGCGGCACTGGCATATGGCTTTCGGACGGAGCGACAAACATCATGCCCGTCGCACCGCATCGCGGTGACAACCTCACAGCCGAACAGATAGCTGAGAATCGCACAGTCGTCCATCGCGCGTGGAAACTGCATTACGATCAATGCCGTCATTCGCTTGCCAATGCATTTTATCAAGGCTGGGATCTTCATCCCGGACAATTGCCAACGCGATACGCCGCCGTCTTTACATTCTTCCTCGAAGGCCTCGATGCCGCCTCCGAACGCCTGCGAAACTTTGTCGAAAAAGCCACCCAAGCCACACTTGTCGGCGATGTATTCGACGACGCAGCGACCGGCCAGGGCCTCTTAAATTATTTTCTGCGTGCCATCAACTGCGGCGCCGTGACCGAGCAGGAAGCCCTCGATCTCACAAGCATCACGCTCGACGAACTTCGATCAGCCTCGTTCGTCAAAATTCTCAAAAATCGACAGGGGTAGTTTCGCGTGCGCAAGCCCGCACGTTAGTAAGGGCGGTACACTCGACGTTGCGTGTTCCGCCCTTACTAACGTGCGGGCTTTGGCATTCAGCGTCCATACATTTCCGCCAGTTTGCCTAAACGCGACGATAGATCATCCGTGAGTGCCTCAGGACTCAGCCGCCATTGCCAATTACCCGATGTCGTCGCCGGCGTGTTCATACGGGCTTCACTGCCAAGCCCCAAAACGTCCTGCATCTGAAAGATCGCCACATCGGCAACCGAACCCATCACCGCGCGGATCATATCCCAATGGATCTCGCGCCCATTTGAGTGCAAATATTTCCGGCAATGCTGACGGATGTTTTTTGGCACAGATCTATACCAGCCGATCGCCGTGTCGTTGTCGTGCGTCCCGGCGTAGGCGACACAATGCCTGATATGATTGTGCGGCAGATCCTGGTTCCTGGCGTCTCCGCCAAAAGCATTTTCCAAAATGAGCATTCCCGGAAAGCCCAGATCGTCGCGCAGCTTTGCAACTTCCTCAGTCATTGCGCCGAGGTCCTCTGCGATGACGGGCAGTTCACCCAAACTTGCCCGCAGCGCCAAAAACAGATCGCGGCCCGGCACGTCGAGCCATTCACCGTTCTCGGCAGTTTTGTCGCCGCCGGGAACTTCCCAGTTTCTAACAAAGCCAATAAAATGATCGAGTCGCACGATGTCCGTCATTCTTAATGCAAACGCCACGCGTGCCGACCACCAGCCGAAATTGTCCCGCCGCATTGCTTCCCAATCGTAGATCGGATTACCCCAAAGCTGGCCCGTTTCCGAAAAATAATCCGGCGGAACACCGGCGACAAATTCCGCCGTGCCGTCCTCATTCAACTTGAACTTGTCCTGATTGCACCAAACATCCGCAGAATCGAGCGCTACGAATATCGGTATGTCGCCGATAACGCTGACGCCATTTTTGTTTGCATAGTTCTTAACCTCAAACCACTGACAGAAAAACAGAAACTGAAAAAATTTCTCTGCGGCGATCTCTGCGGAAAGTTGTTCCGCAGCGTTAATAAGCTCCGAACTTTCGCGCGATCTCACTCCGTCCGGCCATTTGTACCACGGCTTATATTCCTGCGATTTTCTTAGTGATTGGAAAAGCGCATAGTCATCGAGCCAAAAAGCGTTCTCGCGGCAAAAACCGTCAAACCTTGCAGCAAGATCAACATTTGCGCTATTCACAAAGTTTGCAAACGCACGCGGCAGCAATTCCGATTTCCATTTAAACACCGCGCCGAAATCTGTTTTATCGACAGGGAACTCAGGCTTGGACGCAATGTCGTCGGCCGCAAGCAATCCGTCCTCGATCAGTTTTTCCGGTGCGATCAAAAGAGTGTTGCCCGCAAATGCCGAAAAGCTCTGGTAAGGCGAATCGCCGTAACCGGTCGGCCCGAGCGGCAAAATCTGCCAATATTTTTGCCCCGCACGGGCAAGAAAATCGACAAACCGAAATGCCTCCGGCCCAAAATCGCCGATGCCAAACCCGCCCGCGAGCGAAGTTGGATGAAGAAGTATGCCCGAACCTCTTGGAAAACCCATCAGTTAAGAATATCAGGTTCACGAACCGTCCCACGATAAAAAGACCCCGCAAATATGCGAGGCCCTTTTCCTTGCGGTTACTACAAAGCGTCGTGCCCGATCATTCACGGGTCGACCGCGTCCTTATCTCAGAAAAGTTCCAGCCGTCCGTTTGCTATGCTCGTTCGCGACTCACCTTCGTTGAACATCATCCGCTCGAATGTCAGCGCCGAAACCGAACCCGCCGCTCCAACCGACGTGAATCTGAGATTCAAAAGCACACCATTTTCACCGATCGCGATCGGGCCGTAAACAACAACCCTTAACAGGCCCGGTTCTATTGCATTCGTCACAACCGACAGTCCGCGGCTGACCGTTCCCGCCACATCCGCCGGATTCTTTAGCGGCTGCATCACTGAAGGATCGTACCTGAGATCGAACTCATAAGAGATGATCCCCTTGTTCGCTGCTCCTTTAACGCTGACCGGAATAACTATCTGCTTGTCCGTAGAGGTGGTCATCTGGGGCAGTTCAATATCAATTCCTCTCCCCGGCCTTCTGCTTTCTGCCGCCTGCCTACTGCCCTCGACGTTCTCACTTCTGCCTTCCGGCCTCGCGGCACCATTCACCCAATTACCCGAAACTTCACCCATCAGCAGGGCCAGGTAATCGTCGCCGGCTATCGTACCGGTAACCGAGGCATGAGTATAACTGATCGGGCTAAAGATCCAGTTTCCGGTCGATCCCGATCCCGGGATCGAAGCCGCGTAACGCGCGACCTGTCCGGCATCGAACGATGAGACAGAGCCGTTTCCGCTGACATCTGCCACCACTAACTGATTGCCTGTCAACGGGTTGCCGCCCGCCGAATGCTGAGCGATCCTCGCCGCGTCGAATGACGATACCGAGCCATTAATGCTGCCCGTTTTGGACGGTGTTATCGTATAAGATCCTGCTCCGAATCCGGTCAGCGAATATGTGCCAAGCGCACCGGTCGTTGTAGAAACCGCAGGCGACCCTTCGCCGTTTATCAGCACGTTTGAGACAAAACGGGGTGTCGGAGCGCCGATCGCATTACCATAGGTAACTGTTCCCGTTATCATAGCCGAAGCCGCAAGAGGATAATCCCACATGCCCCGGCCATGGGTTGAAATGCGCAAAACTCGACTGGTCGGTTGGATCGCCATTCCGAACACGGCGACCCTAGGCAGGCCGTTGCTGAAAGGTATCCAATTCGCACCGCCGTCCGTCGATTTGAAAACGCCAATATCCGAGCCAGCATATAATGTGTCCGGGTTCAGCGGATCGATCACGAATGCATTAACAGGCGTATCGGGAATGCCGTTTCCCGCGACGGCCCACGTCGGGGTGCCGCTCAAAAGATTTGTGGTTTTCCAAACATGCTGTCCGGCCGTCAGGCCAAACCCGTTTAAGGCGACATATGCTTTATTAGCATCGGTCGGATCGATCGCGGTTCGCCCCACATATCTGGCCGCGGCCGCTATCGCACCGGTGACATTCGTCAACGTTGTAGCGCCGGGCGTGGTCTGAAGAAAAACTGCTCCACCGCTGGTTCCGACCAATCGAATATTGTCATTCTGCGGCGAAACTGCAATTGCGCTTATACGGGCCGATAGGCCGGAAGAGCCGACGCTCGTCATCGTCGTGCCCTGATCTACCGAACGGTACAATTTGTTGGTGCCGAAGTAGAGCGTGTTGCCCGTGCTCTCCACAACGGTCGGCCCGCCTACCATCGGTGCGTAAAAGAGCACTGGGTCGGAACACACTATTCCGTTGTTTGAAACATTACTCGAGCAACCAAGAAAATCAGTCCAATTAGGATCGCCCGGCGGTACGGTCTGCGTCGCGCGGGCAAATCCGATCTGATCATTCACTCGATTGTAATAGGTGTGATAGGCAACAACGCTCGTCGCGTCCGGCGAGTCCTGATCGATCACTGAGAAACCGCCGTCACCGCCGTCCGAGCGCACCCATTCCAGTCCGTCCGGCGCCAGAAATTGGGTGCCGTTGTCCTGTGTGCCGCCAAGCGAATAATTTCGGTCCGTCGGGTGAACCGAAAGCCCAATGAACTGTGTGGCACTGATCGTCGTGTTGTTCAGCGTGGTCCATGTGATCGGGGTCGCGTTGACGTTCATCGTCTTCCAGATCCCGCCGTCGCTGCCAAAATAAACGATACTCGGGTTCGACGGAGCCACAGCGATCGCCTGGGTGTCAACGTGAAGGTTGGTCGAGCTGTTCGCAAAGCTCGTCCCGCCGTTCGTCGATCGTCCGAACACCATCGTCGGTGAGCCGCCTAGATAAACCTTATTCGCATCGGTCGGATCGACCGCAATTGCTACATCGTAAAAACATTGCGGGTTGCAAAAGTTATTGTCCACGGTCGGAAGGAATGGTCCCGCATCCATCGATTTATAAACCGTGCCGGTTCCCTCGCCCGATGCCGCGTAAACGAAATTTATACCGTTTACTTTCGCTGCGGAAAGCTCTATGCGCGAC
>JBKJJR010000245.1:0-3913 GCA_046597835.1 Pyrinomonadaceae bacterium | reverse complement strand
GCGGTCAACGCGCTGTCGAATCGGGGTGAGCTGTAAATTGTTCCCGATCTCGGAGGCATCAACTTACAGCTCACTACGATTCGACAGCGCGTTGACGGCCAGCCATCAACTATCGGTTCGGTTTGGTTATAACCCAAGCACGATAAACGGCATTCAGGACGAGTCGCAAAATCAGACCCTCGGGCAAAACGATTACTCGAGAACCGGAATTCAGAAGCTTGAGGATTTTTCGTTCGGAGCGTCGCTGACGAGCATAATCTCGCCCAGGATTCTCAACGAACTCTACTATAACTTTGGCCGCCGCGTTGCAAAATTTGATTCGCAAGTGCCGAGTGTCGCGCTTCAGATCGCAGGCACGGGCTTTATCGGGTCGAACCCATTTTCTCCCGTCGACCGTATAGAAAAGCGTCACCAAATTCGCGACAACGTGACATGGGTTGCGGGCAGCCACACGATGAAATTCGGCGGCGATGTTAACTGGATCACGGGTAAAGCAAAATTTGAGCTGAATTTCCCGGCGTTGTTCAACTTTAGCCGACAAGCAGGAGGCTCGTTGATCACGGGTTGCGATTCGGTTTCGCTGCCGGAAAACCTCCGCTGTCCGGCATATTCCGCTGTCCAAACTTACGGGCTCGGTTTCCCGAGCGTTTTTATACAAGGCTTTGGCGATCCGAACAGTTCGATCCAAAATAAGCCGGTTGCCTTTTTCGGCCAAGACTCGTGGAAGGTGACGCGCCGGCTGACGGTCAATTTTGGTGTTCGTTACGATTACGAATTTACACAGACTTTTGCGCCGACGCCATTTCGAGACCCGCTAACAGGAATTACATTGAGTGCAGCAGACATTGATCTTGCTGAGTCTGCGTTAAATATTACTCAGGGTATTCCGCGCGACGGAGACAATATCGCACCGCGGTTTGGTTTTGCATGGGATATTGCCGGCGATGGTAAAACGGTCGTTCGCGGCGCCGTAGGGCGATATTTTGATCATCCGCTGCTCGCCGTCTCATTTAATTCGAACATCGCAGATGGATCGCAGCAGCAACAGGCGACGCTTGTACCCTTCGGTGGCCCGTCGCCCACTCAAACACTCAATGCGTTTCAAGTATTTCATGGCACTGCGATCCCGGGAGTAACGCCGGGCCTTGCAGCATCGGCCGAATATTTGAACGGATTTATGCGGTTCAATCCGGCGACGTTCACGGGATTTGGACCCATCTTGCCGTTTACACTTCACGTTTCAAAGAATTTCCAATATCCGGATGCATTGCAGGCCAATCTTTCATTCGAAAGGATGATCGGCAAGAATATGTCCATTTCTGTAAGTGGAATGATGCAGAATGTAAAACACCTTAACCATCCGCAAGATATAAACGCACCGAATACTGACCAATTACGGGAGAATTTCAGGCGGTTTGCAGTTAATAATCCGGCATTTCCGGGCTGCACATCGGCCACGCCAAATGCGCCAAGCTGTTATCCGAGTAATATTTCGACAGCCTCGTTTTTCCCGATGCCAACTACTTCGAATGCATTGTTCACGGTCGTCATACCGGGCCTTGTGGCGGTCAATGCTACGACTGGTCAGAAATTTGTCAGCCCGATCGCGGCAAACTTTTTCCGGCCGCTGGCTCCTAACTACTTTTTTGCAAACTCAGTCATTCCCGGCGGCAGTGTTACAAAGGCGGTCTTTGATGCCGCTATAGCAGGCTCGGTCAGAACACCGGGACCGATCACGGCCCTCGGCGATGTCAGCGCTCAGCTCTCTGACGGAAATTCGTATTACAATGCGATGAATGTTGAGTTGAATAAACGGTTCTCGAACAATATGCAGTTTTTGGCAACGTACACATGGTCACATTCGATCGACGATTCATCGGATCTGCAAACGCTCCTGAAACCGCAGAATAATTTTAATTTTGCCGGTGAGCGTTCCGATTCACTGTTCGACCAGCGGCACCGCTTTGTTTTCAGCGGCGTGATCAACGCACCCGAAAGCTGGAGATCCTCGGGCGGCTTTTATGGATTTATGCACGGATTCTCGTTTGCCCCGATCGTTGAATTCGGTTCCGGACGGCCGTTTAATATTCTTGCTCCGGGCGATTCCAACGGCGATTTCCAGAGTTCGAACGAACGTCCGTCGGTTCTGCCGGACGGAACACTATGCCAGACGGGAGTTGATTCTGGATGTTTCGTCGGTGATTTTCCGCGTGACGGTAATCTGCCGCGCAATTACGGCATCACGCATAATTATTTTTCTGTCGATGCGCGACTGACGCGAAGGGTCAGGCTAACTGAACGTGTTAACCTCGATCTGATCGCCGAAGGCTTCAATCTTTTCAACCGCTTTAACGAAGCCGCCGGCAATCCGTTCTATAATGTTGTCAACGATTTCAATCAGCGTACAGGCAGCAAATATTACAGCCAGCCGACATCGGCATTTGATCCGAGACAATTCCAATTTGGCGCGAAGCTCAGCTTCTAAGCTAATCGTGTGAAACTTCTTAACAACCGGACGGCTTAAACTGTCCGGCTTTTTTGTGCGTCCGTCCGCGTTTTATCGGATAATCGGTGTATGTCCCTCATTTCCAATGAGATCAAAAAGAAGGCTATTGAACTAGGCTTTAAAAAGGTCGGCATTGTGCCTGCCGAGACGTTGTTTGACGAACGTGTGCGTCTGCAAGATTGGCTTGGGCGAGGCTTTCACGGTGAGATGGCATGGATGGAGCGCGAGCCTGAAAAACGCACCGATCCGCGTTTGCTGTTTCCTGAAGCTAAATCGGTCATAGTTGTTGCACTCAACTATTTCACAGGCCACGAGCATGAAGATAATACGGAAAAAGGCAAAATCTCGCGTTATGCTTGGGGAGACGATTATCACGATGTTGTTCGTGAGAAGTTAACTGATCTGCTTGTCTGGATCAAAACTCAAGATTCGACTGCGGACGGAAAGACCTGCGTGGACACGGCGCCGATGATGGACAAGGCGTGGGCCGTTCGGGCTGGCCTCGGCTGGCTCGGCAAGCACACAAATTTGATTACGACCGATATTGGTTCATGGGTATTTATCGGCGAAATTTTGCTGAATGTGGAGCTTGAGTATGACGCAGCAATAGTCGAGGACCATTGCGGCACTTGCACGGCTTGTCTCGACGCCTGCCCGACAAATGCCATTGTTGAACCGTATGTCGTCGATTCACGCAAATGTATTTCCTACGCGACGATCGAGCTGCGTGATGAAAAGCTGCCAGCCGATGTCGCCGCAAATATGGAAGGCTGGTTTTACGGCTGCGATATCTGCCAAAACGTCTGCCCTTGGAACAGATTTGAAAAGCCGACAAACGAACTGAGATTCGAGCCCAGAAATGGCGAAACTGCAATTTCACTGGAAGAAGTTTTATCTTTAACACCGGAAAGCTATGCGACCCGTTTTCGTCATTCGGCGATCAAACGAGCAAAACTTTCCGGCTTGAAACGAAACGCCGCTGCCATTAAACACTCATGAAATCCTACGTTACTCTTCTCTGATTTTCTTTGCGTTCTTCGCGGCTTTGAGTGAGAAGATTTCACGCCAACTCGCAAAGAACGCAAAGTAAGAAAAGGGAAGATCATTGGAAATATACCCAACCTAACTTCCTACCTGTGGATTGCTGTATGATAAATGTATGCCGCTCCGCGATGCTCACAATAGAATGATCCGCGATATGCGAATTTCACTCACTGATCGCTGCAATTTTCGCTGTTTCTACTGCCTGCCAAACGGCGAACCGCCGCTGGCTCGAAAAGAAACGATCTTGTCATTTGAAGAGATCGCCTATTTAGCCGAAATTTTTGTTTCTCTCGGCATACAAAAGATCAGGCTCACCGGCGGCGAACCTTTGATCAGAAAGGACGTTCCTAAGTTAGTCGCCCA
>JBKJJR010000174.1:0-4165 GCA_046597835.1 Pyrinomonadaceae bacterium | reverse complement strand
CGTCGGTAAGCAGCAGCGTGAGCGGCGAGGATTATCTCGCCTTATTGATGGGCGAAGTGTCGGGAAACTGGTTAAATTCCGGGGCGCGTCCGACAAACAGTGACGAAGCCAACATTGTCGTCAGTCTGCCTGATACAATCACAACTGCCGAAAATGAAGTGACCGTGCCCGTCGATGTTCATGGAGTTGCAAATAGGGGAATCATCTCGTGTGAGTTCGAACTGCGTTATGATCCGGCGGTTTTACAGCCGCAGGAAAACGCTGTCGATGTCGCGGACACGGCAGGGCGCGGCCTGATCGCAGTTACCAATGCGAACGAGCCGGGAATCTTGAGGGTCGTGATGTACGGTGCTATGCCGATCGACTCCGACGGCGTGCTGATCAAACTCAAGTTCAAGGCAAGTGGGCCGACCGGCGCAGTTTCGCCTCTGACATTCGAACGTATAATATTCAATGAAGGCGAGTCGCAAGTGACCGTAAGCGACGGAGAGTTACGGTTGTTTTAGAGACAAAAATAAATGTCTTTTAGTGACTAACACAGTCACGCAACAAGCATCGCTATACCGTTTCAAACACGGGTTATCTATGCCGCGTTCTTAATAGCAAGACATTCTTATCTCACCCCGGGCACAGGGGTGTCGATCGTGATGTTGTTTTCGCGAAAGGCGGTAGAGGTCGCCCGTTGGAGATCGGCTAGGGCTTTGCTGTAGTCGGTTTCGGCGCGGATCTCGGCGTTGCGGGCGTTTGTCAAAGCGTTCTCGCGCTGGAAAAGAATGAATGTCGTTGATCTGCCGTTCTCGTAAAGTTGCTGCTCGCCGGTAAGTTGGATCTCCGCGTTTGCCCTTGCGCGCCTAGCCGTTAAAACGCGCTGCCGCGCGGTCTCGACTGCCTGCACCGCATTCCTTACCTCGACGATCACATTCTGCTCACTGAGACGCGTCTGGGCCTCGAGCTGCTGATGTAGGATGCGCGCTCCTTCGAGGTTGGCTTTTGCGGTGCGGTTGCGCAGCGGGAACGAGTACGTGACGCCCAGTGAGAAGTTTGGGGCGTCGCTGCGGAATATATTGGCAAGCGACCGGTTAAATCCGCCGACCAAGAATGAAGGCGTTCCCGCGATGCCGATCAGCGGATTCGGAATTTGGCTGCCCGGCGCAAACAGCATGTTTATTTTCTGCCGAAGGATCTCGTCGTTTCCGGTAAATTGAGGGACGAATATAGTATCGGTTGTCGTCCCGCCGCGCGAAAGGCCGTCAAGGGAAAACGTAGAGTTAAGATCCAGCTGCGGCTTTGTCTGATTCTTGAAAAATCTGATGTTGTCCGCGCTAATTTCTTTCTCGATCCGGAGAAACCGAAGTTCGGTCCGGTTTTCCATTGCGTCCTTTAGTGCTTCATCCAGGCTGGGGATAGTCAGCCCAACTTTCGGCGCGTCCGTAGGAACGATCGATTGGGACCACTCGGGGGACAGCGGCTCCTTGATAATGAGATTCTTTAATGTGTTCTCGGCAACGCCGACCTGCTGTGTGGCCAGGAGTAGATCGCCTTCGCGATTCGCGAGTTCGGTCTCGACCTCGGCACGTGCGAGCGGCGCAGCCGCGCCGGCCTCGATCCTGGCTTCGATCTGGCGCAGGTTCTCGCGGGAAAGGTTCACGTTCGCAATCTGATTCTGCTGGTTACGCAATGCAAACACAAAGTCCCAATATGCACGCTGAACTTGTGTGATAGTATCTGTCGCCTTTTGCACAAAATCGGAATCCGATTGTTCGACACGTTTTCGCGCGACGAATATCTGGTTGCGTTTGCTGTCGGTGCGAAAGTTTCTAAGTAGCGGCTGAGTGTAGGAAAACCCGAGGCTCGATGAAAAGATCGCACTGGTCGTGCTGCCCGAAACCGAACCGGATGTCACCTGTGCCTGAGCAAATGCATTCTCAGTGCGCTGGTTGTTAAAAAATGCCTGATAATTCCCGCCACCCTGCCGCATGAACTGACTGAAATTTGAGTTGATCCGAAAATCGTTCGTCGCCTTCGACCCCGTCGTGTTGCTTCGTGAAAAATTTGGGCCTATCAGAAAAACCGGGTCATAGATACCCAACTGCGAACGGTATCGCGTTTCCGCAAGTCGGACATCGGCGCGCCTGATCTCGACATCGTTGTTATTCTCAAGAATCCGGCGAACGACATCCTGCAATGAAAGCGGCAACGGCTGCGCCGTTTGGACGCCGATCCGACCCAGACTAACAGTTGCCGTATCGAGAAATTTGGGCACATTCGCCTTTGCCGTATCGGCGGATTTGGGAGTGGCGGAGGTTAGGCGGCCGGCGTCGCCACTATTCTTGGCGACTTGAGGGTCCTCCTGAGGCGCCGCGATGGCTGACGTGCAGGGAATACAGACAAAGACCGCTAAAATTGAAATAGTGCGTAATCGCGTAAGTTTCATTTCGGAATGCGAAGGCTTTGAAGGCTCGACTTTATTCAAAATTCGGCAAAATCACAAATCCATATTACGTCCGCCAAATTCTGTTTGTTTCAACAATCTTGTTTCGGCCTTTGGTTAGGCTGACGTTGAACTCTAGCAATATTTGGGTTATCGTCAAGACTTTAATATACGCACTTTTTTGGAGGTTACTAAATCACAATGGCTATTAAAGTAGGTATAAACGGTTTCGGACGCATCGGGCGCGCGGTCGTGCGGACATGGCTCGGCGACGCTGATATTGACCTTGTTGCCGTCAATGACCTGACGGACACAAAAACGCTGGCGCATCTGCTCAAATACGATTCCGTGATGGGAAATCTTGAACACGATATCAGTGCCGGCGACGGGAAGATCAATATCGAAGGCGATAGTTTCCGCGTTTTTTCTGAAAAGGATCCCGCGCAGATACCTTGGGAAGATGTGGGAGCAGAGATCGTCATCGAATCGACCGGCAGATTTACAAACGCACAGGATGCCGCCCAACACCTCCGCGGCAGCGTGAAAAAGGTCGTCATTTCGGCCCCTGCAAAGGGTGAAGACATCACCATCGTGCTTGGCGTGAATGAAAATATGTATAACGCCGGAAGCCACCATATTATTTCAAACGCTTCGTGCACGACAAACTGCCTGGCTCCGGTGGCGAAGGTGATCCACGAAAAATTCGGTATCAAGAGTGCTCTGATGAATACGATCCACAGCTACACGAACGATCAGCAGCTTCTCGATCTGCCGCACAAAGATCTGCGCCGTGCACGCGCGGCCGCTCTGTCGATGATACCGACCTCGACCGGCGCAGCAAAAGCCATCGCCCTCGTCATTCCGGAACTTAAAGGTAAATTTGACGGCATTTCCGTACGCGTTCCGACGCCAAATGTTTCGCTTGTCGATGTCGTGATGAATGTCGAAAAAGGAACGTCAACCGACGAGGTCAACGCCGTTTTAAAAGAGGCCGCAAATGGCGAACTGGAGGGAATTCTTGCTTTCAGCGAGGAGCCGCTCGTTTCCATAGATTTCAAGGGCAACTCCAATTCATCTATCGTTGACGCCGAAAATACAAAAGTCATCGACGGCACTTGCATAAAGATCCTTTCGTGGTATGACAACGAATGGGGCTATTCGTGCCGCGTCCGCGATCTCGTAAAATTCATCGCCGCTAAAGGAACGTGGAGTTTTGATAATTAAAGTCAGAACCGAACGATAGCGACCGGATTCTTCTCGAACAATGAACAAAAAGACTATCAAAGATGTCGATTTGCGCGGTAATCGTGTCTTTATTCGCGTAGATTTCAACGTGCCAATAAAAGACGGCGTGATCTCGGACGACACGCGCATTCGCGGTGCATTGCCGACGATCAGGTATGCTGTCGATCACGGTGCGAAGGTTATTCTGGCTTCACATCTTGGCCGTCCTCTCAAAGACAAAAAAAAGGCTCAGGAAAAGGGAATGCCGTATGACGCGGCGAAATACAGTCTTCGCCCCGTGTTCGAGTATTTGTTGAAGTTGGATGGCGTAAATATTGTGTTTGCAGATGATTGTATCGGTGATGCAGTGGCGTCACAGGTTGCTGGGATGAATGACGGGGACGTTCTATTGCTTGAAAACCTTCGATTGTATGCCGAGGAAGAAAAGAACGACCCTGGATTTTCCAAGCAGCTTGCTTCGCTGTGCGATGTTTATGTAAATGATGCTTT
>JBKJJR010000172.1:0-3087 GCA_046597835.1 Pyrinomonadaceae bacterium | reverse complement strand
ATGGGCGGATAGACATTCTGGTCTGAGCCGGTTACCTTATGTCCGCGGGCCTGTAGCATTCCGGCAAGCGACGCCATCGCCGTGCCGCATATTCCGATCAGGTGATAGTGCATATTTTAGATAAAGCCACCGAACGCGGCATGGAAACATCTTAGTTTAGTGTAGCCGCCTGTATCGGTGAAGTTTCCATGTCAATTTTTATGCTTATGAGATCAAGACTGCTAATTTCCCTCTTTCTCAGCGTCGTATTTGTAGTGCGGCCTGTCGCGATCATGGCGATGGAAACGGATCAATTTAACCTGCCGCCAGTTCCCCTTGCAGATATTGGTGATGAGGTTTCGGAATATGTAGCAGACAAGCTTCGTGCGGCTATTGTGAAACTAAACGGTGAGATCGCTCAACATCAGGCATGTCTCGATGCCGCAGGGACTAGAAAATCCAATTGTGCCAACGCCGGCATCGAACGAGAAAAACTTTCGTACCTTAGATCGAATGAGGCCGTGGCAAAGGAATTATACAAGCTGCTTGGCGATGGAAATATCTTTGTTTCGCGCATCGGGCAGTGGATGAACTCACACAAGTTTCGTGCGTCACCATCGCATTACAAAACCTCGTATCGCGAATCGATATACGTCGCCGCGCCAATAGATTACGCAACGCTAAGCCCGACCGTCAAACTTTTCGGCGTCGAGTTTGGAACCGATAAAATGGACCATTTTTTTCAGCAGGGCTACAAATATTACACCACCTACAATAAGGCTAAAGACCACAACTTGACCGACGAACAAGCGACTGCGAAAGCGATCAGATGGGGGCAAGTGACCGAACGGACATACTTCGGCCTGCTCGTTTCCGGCGTGTATTCAAACGCGGATCTTTATGCCAACTATGCCGGAATGAAGTTCTATCAAGGCCTGACCGAACCGATCTCGATAGGCGATAAAACCAGGCCGTCACCGGTTAGGTTGAAATACGGAGTCTGGAAAGTCGATGACGCGGCATTGCGCGACACATTTCTTAAACCGATTCTAACCAGCCATTTAAATGAGGCACTGAATCCATCCGCCTACTCGTTCACTATATTCCGCTCGGTTCGTCGTGCGGTAAAAAAATACGCCTGCCCCGCATGGAAGCAAGCGTATCCTGATCTCACCGCAAGCGGGCTTGCGAACCGTTCAAAAGAGCTCGAATTATGGAACGGCGAAGATTACGGCTACCAAAGACGCAACCGCACAGCGGGCATCGCCGAACTATGTTTCCAAAACGGAACCAACGAGCGCCAAAAATGAACTTTTCGATAACATCGATCAGCGACGGATCACGACTCCGGCAAAGAAGCCTTTAATCTGGCCTTGAAATCCGGTCAGATTATTAGCGTCATCGGCGTTGATGTCCAGGAACTGATAGCCGCCCGTCACCGAAAAGTTCTTGGCAACACGGACGTCAGCATATGCCGCCGCCGAACCGGCGACATGCGAACCGACACCGGATGTGCCAACGGTCCATTTGCCTACGAGCGTTATGGGACGGCTGACGTTGAACTTATAACGGTTACCGACGAAAAAGCCGACAAGATTTGTTGAGCCTTCGACCTCGGTACCACCAGTAGGCGTGATACCGGCTTTCAAATTGATCCAGCGAACCCCGCCCAAAAGCTCTGCGCTAAATGCCGGCGGCCGCTCACCTGAAACGTCGCCCTTGTGCGGCGCCGCAACAAGCCGGTAGGACGCGCCGCCCTCGAAGATATTTAATGTCGGTTCGACATTAAAATCGACCCTTCCTGACGGCCCCTGCACCTCGGCGCCCAAGTTGATATAGTTTTCGTCAAGAATTACCCGCCATTTACCCTTGCCCGCTTCAAACTGCATTCCGAGGGCATAATCAAGTTGGCCAAAATATTTCGAAAAGTCCTGCTTGACCGAAACGGTCGTGTCACGCGCACGCAACGTGCCGTTCAAACCGGCGGCCCAAACGTAAGGCCGTATCTCGAAATGCCAGTTGCCGTCGTCCGTATACGACCACGGCCCATCAGTAGAAGTGCCAACGGCCTGTGTCTCCGGTTTGGCTGTTGATGGCTCCGAAGCTTTATCGACATAGGGCTTGTTTCCTGCGTCAGAAGTAGCTTTTGCGACCGTTGTGCCTACCGGTTCTGATTGCACGGCCGGTTCCTGTGCAATAGAAGTACCCGCGAGCAAAAGCAACGCCGCCATAGCGGCAAATGTAATGGATCTATTATGTTTCATGTTCGTCTCCTTAAAAATAGCTTTGTTAGGTTCTCAATTTTTATCACGCACGGTCCGAAAACCGAGGTGATCTGTGCCGGGGGCAGACCGCCATTGTCGTGGCCACCGCGTATTATACCTTAAACTGTATTGATCTGTGCATCGGAACAAGCCGCCTGGCAGCCGCCGAAGTTTGAGCTTGAGCAATAATACGCGCCCACACGCATAAACACAACAGCATAAACGAGGTATGCCGGGCCTGTCGGTTTATTTTGGATATTTTTGCCGGAGCAATTGCAATCCATTTTAACTGCCGAGCAGTTCGCGGACGAGGGCATCGGCGTAATAAACCTTTCGCAGGGCTTCGATGATGCCGGCGGAATGGACGCCGACGGCACGCGACCCTTGCGATTCCTCGATATACCAATAACGGTTCGAGAGTTTTTGATTGTTGCTGTCGAAATTGAGGCCGACGACTTCGCCTTTGCGGTTAATGACAGGCGAGCCGCTGTTGCCGCCGATGGTGTCGGCTGTGTAAACGAAATTAAGCGGCGTTGAAAGGTCGATCTTGTCGCGGCGTGTCTTTAAACTCGGAGCGAGGTTGAAAGGCGACGTTTCGCCAAAGCTCAATGCTCGATCATATAGTCCAAAGAATGTCGTTTTGTAAGGGACGAGCGTCGTGTCTTCTTCGTAACCTTTGACGACGCCGTATTCGATGCGAAGCTGCGAGTTTGCATCAGGCGGCATCGTTTTGCCGTAAACGGCAAAACGCGCCTCTGCGATCTTTGTGCCGTTTGCGGTTTCGACATTTAGAATGTTCTTTTCGTTCCATTCGCGTAAGGCGCGGATGATCGGATCGACTCGC
>JBKJJR010000107.1:0-2531 GCA_046597835.1 Pyrinomonadaceae bacterium | reverse complement strand
CACGGCGGGCCGACGGGCGTCTTTGGCGGCAACTACATCGGCGGACGCGGGGCGTATCCGCTTGCGACTTTTGCTTCGCGCGGTTATGCCATCCTTAGGCCAAATCCGCGCGGCTCGTCCGGATACGGAACCGAATTCCGCCGCGCAAACATTAAAGACTGGGGCGGAATGGATTACGAAGACCTGATGGCCGGCGCCGATAAAGTCATCGCGATGGGCGTCGCCGATCCGAATCGAATGGGCGTAATGGGCTGGAGCTACGGCGGTTATATGACGACGACGATCGTTACGAAAACGAAGCGGTTCAAAGCGGCCTCCGCCGGAGCACCGGTGACAAACCTGATGAGCTTTAACGGCACTGCCGACATTCCCGGGTTTATTCCGGATTACTTCGGCGGACAGTCTTATGAGCTGCCTGAGGTTTACGCAAAACACTCGGCGATCTTCAACGTCAAAGGCGTAACCACGCCCACGCTTATCGTCCACGGCGACGCCGATATTCGCGTCCCCATTTCACAAGGCTACGAATTCTACAACGCATTAAAACAACAAGGCGTCCCGACGAGAATGATCGTCCTGCCCCGCCAGCCGCACGGACCAAACGAACCAAAAATGCAGATCGCCGCAATGCAGGCAACTTTGGATTGGTTTGATAAGTATTTGAAGTAGGTCAGTTCTTTTTGCCTAGCTCGACAGCCCGCTTATACGCCGCATAAACCGCCTTTGAAAGCACCGTTCGCAGGGAGCCCTTTTCCATTTGGTATATAGCCTCTGCGCTTGTGCCGCCGGGCGAGGTGACCATGTTGCGGAGTTCGGCCGGATGTTTGTGCGATTCCATAGCAAATTTTACCGAGCCGAGCATCGTTTCCTGGACAAGTTCCTTAGCCATATCACGCGAAAAGCCGAGATGCACGCCTGCGTCGGTCAGCGCCTCCATGACCATAAAGATATAGGTCGGCCCGGTCGCCGAAAGCGACGTCGCCATATCGATCATATTCTCAGTCTCGACAAAAAGCTCTTTTCCAAGCGCCGCAAGGATCTCGCGAACATGGCTGCGTTCAGTGTCGCGGACGGCTTCCGTGCACGTCCACGCAGTGATGCCTGCTCCGATCTGCGAAGGCGTGTTCGGCATCGCGCGAACGATCTTTGCCGTGCCGAGTTCATCCGCGAGATGCTCGATCCTCGCACCGGCGATGATCGAGACGACAAGTTGATTCAGATGCAGAACGCCGTTGAGATCCGCCAATACACGCCCGAGCCGCTGCGGTTTTATGCACAGCACAACCGCCGAATTCTCTTTTCCTGCCACAACTTTTGCGGCTTCCGCGTTGTGCTCGAAAACCTCGATGCCGTACTTTTCGGCCAATTCCGAACGCCGGCTTTCACGCGGATGGCTCGCGACGACATTTTTGGGGTCAACGAGGTTCTTTCGCAGCAGGCCGGCGGCCATCGATTCGCCCATCACGCCGCAGCCGATAAACGCCAAATGCAAATTTTTGAGATCGTTCGCCATATATCACCAGTTTGTTAAAACTTTTCCGTTGAGGCAAAATATAGACGATTTAACCACTTATGACCATCGCCGAACAACTCGAATTCCTGAAAAAAGGCACGGTTGACCTTATTCGCGAAGAAGATCTGCTGAAGAAACTTGAGCGCTCCGCCAAGACCGGCAAGCCTCTTCGCGTCAAGCTCGGCCTCGATCCCACCGCGCCCGACATTCATCTCGGCCACACGGTCGTCATCCGCAAATTGAAGGCTTTTCAGGATCTAGGCCACACGGTCATTTTCCTGATCGGTGATTTTACGGGCATGATCGGCGACCCGTCGGGCAAGAATGTGACTCGGCCGCCGCTGTCTCGCGATGAGATCGACGCAAACGCTGAGACCTATAAGGCGCAGATGTTCAAGCTGCTCGATCCGGCGAAGACCGAGCTGCGTTTCAACGGCGAATGGATGGACAAGTTCACCGCCGCCGATTTCGTCCGCCTCTGCGCGAAAACCACGGTCAAGCAAATTCTCGAGCGCGACGATTTTACAAAGCGTATGGCGGACGAAAAACCGATTTCGCTCCACGAACTGCTCTATCCGCTAGTTCAGGGTTACGATTCCGTCGCCCTCGAAGCCGACGTCGAGCTTGGCGGCACCGATCAAAAATTCAACCTGCTAATGGGCCGCAACCTTCAACGCGAGTTTGCCCAAGAGCCGCAGGTCATCATCACCACGCCCCTGCTCGAAGGCCTCGACGGCGTTAACAAGATGTCAAAATCGCTCGGTAATTACATTGGAATTACAGAGCCCGCAACCGAGATGTTTGGCAAGGTCATGTCGATCTCCGACGAGTTGATGTGGAAATATTACGAGCTTTTGACCGATCTGTCGGTAACTCAAATTTCAAATTTGAAATCTCAGATTAAGGCCGGCGAAAATCCGCGAAACATAAAAGTAAATCTCGCCAAACTTATCATCGCCGATTTTCATTCTGCATCAGATGCCGATGCTGCCGAGGAGAATTTCAACCGCCGCTTTGT
>JBKJJR010000102.1:0-5274 GCA_046597835.1 Pyrinomonadaceae bacterium | reverse complement strand
GATACGTCGCGCGTATCTTTTCTCGGCCCTCCATCATCGCGGTCAAACCCGCGCTTCCGGTGAACCATACCTTGTTCATCCGCTAGAGGTTGCCGAGATACTGGCAGAGATGCGCCTGGACGAGAAAAGTGTCTCCACAGGCCTATTGCATGACGTTGTCGAGGACACGCTGGTTGATCTCGATACGATCCGCTCCTATTTTGGCGATGAGATCACCCTGCTGGTTGACGGGCTAACGAAGATCGCCCATATCAGCGACTTATCCAAAGAAAAACAGCAGGCGGAGAATGTCCGCAAGATGGTTTTGGCAATGACCACCGATGTCCGCGTTGTTCTGATAAAACTCGCCGACCGTCTGCATAATATGCGGACTATGCAATATTTGAAACCGGAAAAGCGGGAGCGTATATCACAGGAAACGCTCGACATCTATGCACCGATCGCACATCGCCTTGGAATGGGTAAAATGCGCAGCGAACTCGAGGATCTTGCATTTCAAAATCTTTACGCGGACGAATACAAACGTCTCTCAAAAGAGGTCGATGCCCGCCGGCCCGAACTTGAAGCGGCACTGGAAAAAATAAAAACAACGATCGCCGAGAAGCTGACGGAGTATGAAGTGCCGTTCATCGAGATCGAAGGACGCGTTAAGCGTCTCTACTCGCTCTGGAAAAAACTGAAAAAGCAAAAAATAATGATCGAGCAGGTTTACGATCTGATCGCCGCTCGGATCATCACCCCCAACGACAGAAAATATTGCTATTTGACCCTTAGCGTCATCCACGACATCTGGACGCCCGTGCCTGAGCGATTCAAGGACTGGATAGCAATTCCGCGGGACAATCTATACCGTTCCCTGCACACGTCGGTTATCGGCAGCGACGGCCAGCCGTTCGAAGTTCAGATCCGTACCGAGGAAATGCATCAGGTCGCCGAGGAAGGCGTCGCAGCTCACTGGAAATACAAGGAAAGCTCCCTTGGCAAGCGCGAAGAGGACGAGAGCCTCGACGAACTTAGAAAAACCGTCGAAAAGCTTCTGCTGCCTTTAGTCGAGAATACCCGGGACAACGAGGATTCTGAAGATTTTATCGAAAGCCTCAAGTTGGACCTCTTTCCAAAAGATGTCTACGCATTCACGCCGATGGGCAAAGTGATACAACTGCCCCGCCGAGCATCGCCGATAGACTTTGCCTATTCTATTCACTCGCAAGTCGGTGACACGTGCACAGGAGCAAAGATAAATGGGCGGATAGTCCCGCTCAGAAGCGAGCTTCAAAACGGTGATGTTGTCGAGATATTAACAACGCCAAATTCAAAGCCTTCGGGCGATTGGCTCAATCATACAGTCACTTCGAAAGCTCGGAATCGAATTCGCCATTGGATCTCGCAGGAACAGCGGACTCAATCTATTGAACTCGGGCGTAAACTTATCGAGAAAGAAGCCGAAAAATTCCGCGTGTCGGCCAAAAAGTTCCTAAATAACGACAACGAACTGCGCCGCATTGCTAATGAGTACGGGCTGAGCCGGCCCGATGACCTTTTTGCGTCTGTGGGCTACGGTAAGACGCTGCCGCGAAATGTAATAGGTAAGTTTCTCGGCCCTGAAAAATTAGATGAACTCGATCCCGACAAAAAGAAAGAAACGCGGCTAAAGATCGGAATGAAGGCTGTCCGCAAGTTCATCGGAATGGGCGAGGATGCGATCGTCGTAAAAGGCGTTGACAATCTTTTGATTACCCGCGCTAAGTGCTGTAGCCCTCTTCGGGGCGAGGAAATTATCGGGTATATTTCGCTTGAAAAGGGCATCGTTGTCCACAACAAGCGATGCAAGAACGTTTCTCAACTGATGATCAACAAAGAACGTATCGTCGACGTAGAATGGGCGAAATCAATAGATCTGCAGCAGATCCAATCAGTGCAATTGCGTGCGACGACGGAAAACCGAACAGGCATGCTCGCCGGCATCACAAATGCCATTGCAGATATTAAGACGGGCATCCGCGACGCCCGCGCGAATGTTTCCAAGGACGACATCGGCATGATCGACGTCACCGTCGAGGTTTTCGACAAAAAACACCTCGACAAGGTCGTCGGAGCCATCGAGCATGTCCCGGGCGTCATCGCTGTCGAACGCATTAACGCCTAATCGGCCGCCTCCCGCTTGTCCCTCCTTTCCTTTTACCTATAAATTTGTTAGAATTCGCGTTTTGCTTGAGTTGTTCCCAAAAGGAATTGTGATGAAGGAGATAGTGAAAACGGACAATGCACCCGGGGCCATCGGCCCTTATTCACAGGCTATAAAGGCCGGCGGGATGATTTTCTGTTCGGGACAGATACCGATCAACCCAACGACGGGCGAGTTTGTTTCAGAGGATATCGGCGAGCAGACGGAACAAGTGCTGCGGAATTTGAGCGAAGTTTTAAAAGCGGCCGGATCTGGTCTCGAAAATGTCGTAAAAACAACGGTCTTTCTCGCGGATATGAATGATTTCGTTGCGATGAATGAGGTGTACGGCCGTTACTTTAGCGATAACAAACCGGCTCGTGCAACGGTTCAGGCGGCCAGGTTGCCACGTGACGCCAGGGTTGAGATTGACTGTATCGCAATTGTTTAGGAGTACGCATTTATGCGTAGTCGCGGCTTAGTTCGTAACTCCGCGCAAAACAAAATGCCAAACGATCGAAAATTCAATCGTTTGGCAACTTGAACAGTTAGCTGTATCTCAAATTAACTTACGCAGCTTTGACAACTTTGCCGGATTTTATGCAGCGTGTGCAAACCTTCATCCGCCCGTTGCCGCCGGCCGGCAGCTGTACGCGAACCGGTTGAAGATTCGGGTTGAACCGCCTTCGGGTTTTATTGTTAGCGTGTGACACGTTATTTCCAAATTGCGGGCCTTTCCCGCAAACGTCGCAGCGTTTTGCCATAATATTGCCTCTCGTTATTTACGAGAAATAAAAGAGTTTATAAAAACTCGAAACAAGATTTATACCAAATACATTGACGTTTAGTCAAGTATGTAAATACATTTGGACAAGATGAAAGGAGCAAAAGCAATCGTGCAAATTAATAAATTTAGAATTTTCGGCCTAACTATTTTGGCAATTTTTGCCGGTTTGGTAATCGCCTGCAATATCCCTACAGGAAACACGTCGACGGGTAGTTCGGTCGATGCAAATGAGACTGCCGCCAAGGTCAATGGTAAGGTCATCACAATGCAAGAGGTCGACCGCGCCGTAAAACAGCAGGCGCAGGGGCAAGAGAGCAAGCTCTCTCCACTCGAGCTTGCGGGCGCGCGGCTTCAGGTTTTGCAAAGCCTACTCGAGCAGGAAGTGATGTATCAAAAGGCCGAAAAGGACAACATGGTGCCGAGCGAAGAGGACATTAGCGGAGAGGTCAACAAAAGGAAAGTTGACAGCAGGTTGTCCGTCGAGGAATTCGACAAGCAAATGAAACAAGCCGGACTCGACGAAAAGTCTTTCCGCGAATCGATCAAAAAGGGCCTCGCGATCCAGAAGTTGATCGACAAGATAACCAGCCGCATTGAAACCCCAAAAGATCAGGAGATCGCTGATTTTTTTAAGAGCAATCCCGATCTTTTTGTTAAGAAACGCGGCGTGCGCCTAGCCGCGATCGTGATCGATCCGTCAGAAAGCGGCGAAGGTGACACGACAAAAAATGAGACCGAGGCCAGCCAGAAGGTCAAAGAAGTTCTCGCTAAAGTTCAGATGCCTGCAAGTGATTTTGCCGCTCTGGCGCGCGCATACAGCGAAGATCCAAGCAAATTGCAGGGCGGCGATCTCGGCTATATTAGCGAGGACGAATTAAAGCAGAACTTCGGCGATCGGGTCGGTTCCGCTTTTATGAATCCGCAATTCACTATCGGCCAAGTCACTAATATGGTACCGGTGAATGGCAAAGGCTATATTTTCAAGCTTCAGGAAAGGATAGAACAGGATGAGAATTTGACGCTTGATAGCCCCGATGTTCGTCCGCAGATCAATAAGCTGTTGGTGGATAATCGCAAACAGCTACTTGCCGCGTCGTATCAGGCGATAGCGATGAGCGAGGCAAAAATCGAGAATTATCTAGCGAAAAAGGTTGTTGATAATCCGAACGAACTAAGCGGTACACGTCCGGCTCCGCCTGCCAACACAAACACGACTACAAGCGCGAACTCGAATACCACGGCCACCGCAAACGCTGCAGCGACAGTTAATTCGAGCACGCCGGCTAATACCAAACCGGTTGCCAGTGCGACGAATACCGCCAAACCTGCCGCGTCCTCGTCTGCAAAACCAGCGGCGACAATGCCTGCAAAACCGGCGGCGACCAAACCGGCAGCCGCAGCTCCGGGCAAACCGGCGAACAAGTAGCTTGCCTTTTGATCGGCAGATTAAGGTGAAAGGCATATCTCTCTTGCCTTTTACCTTTTTCCTTTTTATTTGATCTATGCTCTTCAGGCTTTCAGAAATTTGGAAATCCTACGGCGGCACCGAGATACTTAAGGGTGTGTCGTTTCAGGTCAATCCGTCGGAAAAAGTCGGGCTCGTCGGCCGTAACGGCGCCGGCAAGACGACCGTCTTTCGCGTCATCACCGGACAGGAAGGCGTTGACGAAGGCGAGGTCATAACAATGAATGGCCTTAAACTTGGCCTGCTAGACCAGCATGTCGATTTTGGCGAAGCCGAGACCGTTCACACCGCTGCGCTTTCCGCGTTCAAAGAAATTCACGACATCGAGGCTGAGATGCGCCGGCTCGAAAAAACGATGGAGACCGATCATTCTGAAACGGTGCTCCACAAATACGCCGACCTGCAAACGGCGTTCGAGCAGGCCGACGGTTTCTCATACGCCGCCAAAGCCGAAAGTGTGCTTTTAGGAATGGGATTTGCGCTTGAATCGTGGTCGGAGGATGTGCGAACCCTTTCAGGCGGGCAAAAAAATCGTCTAGGGATGGTGCGCTTGCTTTTGTCGAACGCCGACGTTCTTTTGATGGACGAGCCGACAAACCATCTCGACGTCGATGCCGTCGAGTGGCTCGAAGAGTTTTTAAAGACCTACGACAAAACCTATGTCGTCATCAGCCACGACCGCTATTTTCTCGACCGCACCACAAATCGTGTGATCGAGATAGACCGCGGAGTCGCCGTTACGTACAAAGGTAATTATTCCAAGTATCTCGAGGAGCGCGAACTCCGCCGCGAACAGCAGATACGCGAATACGAAAATCAGCAACAGTTGATAAACAAAACGCAGGAGTTCATCCGCCG
>JBKJJR010000025.1:0-8722 GCA_046597835.1 Pyrinomonadaceae bacterium | reverse complement strand
CGCGAACGTAAGCGGGTCAGCGGTGGCAATGACAAAGCAACTGCTTTACGAGATCGACGGACTTGATTTCGAAACCGCACTACACGAAGGGGCCGAGGTCAATGCGGAGGCCCGCATGACAGAAGACTGTCAAGAAGGAATCGCAAAATTTCTCAATAAAACCTAAGCCTCGATTATTTCGACTTTCGTTTCAATAAGGCTTTTTGGTATTAGAGCCGGGAAATAGGCCATTATTTCCTCGACTTTAGGTCTTCCGCCTGCAAAGCCGGTCACGGCGGGCGGGCCGGTCAATATCAGTGGTGCAATTTCCTTTGTAAATCTTTCGACATCCGCCTTGTTTTGTCCGCGAACTCCGATTCTAAGCTGAACTTCGGGAATATCGGCGGGCGGTTCACCTGCAAGGTGTGCGTGTGTGGCATTTACGCCAACAAATTCGGTGAGGATCACATCGAATTTCAGGCCGAGGCGGTCGAGACGTTCACGAAGTATCTTGTCCGCGGCCTTCGCTTTGTCATAGGCTTCGGGCCAAGAATAGACTAGCGTGCCCACGGATTTCCATCCGGCTGAATAGGCGATAGAGACTTTGTAGAAGTCGGTTTTAGGATGGCCCGTGATGCCAAAAACTTTGACGCGATTTTCTCCTGCGTCAGCCAGTTGAATCGACGCAAAATCAGCAACTACGTCGGGCGTGATGTATTCGTGCGGGTCGCCCATTTCGTATAAAAGCTGCTCTTTTACCGATTGAATATTCACGCGGCCTCCGGTGTTGTCGTGTTTGGTGACGACAAATTCACCGTTTGGTGACGCTTCGACGATCGGAAATCCGACATTCGCCATATCGGGAATCGTCTGCCAATCGTATTGGCAATTGCCGCCGCTGGATTGGGCGCCGCATTCGATAATGTGGCCGGCGATCGTTCCGGCCGAGACTTTGTCCCAATCGTCAAACGCCCAGCCGAATTCGTGCATTAGTGGCGCGAGAGTGAGACCAGTGTCGGTTAAGCGACCGCCGACGACCACATTCGCACCTTTGCCAAGAGCTTCGACAAGCGGAGCTGCTCCGAGATAGACATTGGCTGATTGAACTTTGTCGCGGATCGCGGAGAGTGGTTCGCCGGTGTCCATGCTGTTGATAGCAACGCCATCGGAGATGAATTGATCGAGTTTGTCGAGAATGTCGTCGCCGGTGACGACGCCGATCTTCACTTTTCCCTCAAGCCCCAAAGTGCGCGCCATTTCGCAAATCGCCTCGGCACAGCCAGTTACATTTACACCACCTGCGTTTGATAGAACTTTAATATCTTTTGCGACGCAGTCCGGCAAGATTTCGCCCATCAAGGCAACAAAATCGCGGGCATACCCAGCATGCGGATCACGGGCGCGCTGTTTTTGCAGGATCGACATCGTGACCTCTGCGAGATAGTCGAGCATCAGGTAATCGATCGGACCGTTACGCACCTGATCGATCGGTGCAGTGAGCAGATCGCCCCAAAACCCTTGTCCTCCGGCTACACGAATGGATGATTTCATAATTGAATAGAAGCGCAAAAATAGGCAGTACGAGAATCATTATACTGCCTATTTATCGAATATTAAATTCCTCTGCGCTTTCTACATTGAATGAGCAGTATTTTTTGCCTTGTAGTAAACCCATTTGGTACCGCGTTTCGTTTTCACTGCGACCCAGGTGCCGCCTTTCCATGATTTTTTAGAAACCCACTTGCTGCCTGTCCAGACGCGGTCGCCAACAACCGCTCCTTTACGGTAGGTCGTTTTAGTAACATCTTTACCGGTGCTATAAACCTCTTTTGAAGTGTCCACCGTAACATCGGCTGCCTTTTTCGAGGCATCTACAGTTTTATCCGCCACCTTTTTCGATACATCTACCGTTTTACTTGCGGCCTTCTTTGATGTATCAGTCACGGTATCTCCGACCTTTTTCAGCGTGGACTCTTGACCCATAACATCAAACGTACCGAAAGCGAAACAAGCCGCGATAGTGAACCCAATTGTTAAGAAAGTTGATTTACATTTGCCCATTGTCTTTTCTCCGCTTTATGAAATTCCGTGAAAAACTTTACTCTATTAGATGTTCATCTCATAGGGCGAAGATGTCTGTATTCTATCGCACAATGAATTACTGAGCCCGAACATTGTTGCGGATAAAATCCACAATGTTCTCGGTTGAAGTTCCAGGCAGAAAGATCTCGGAAACACCGATCGCTTTTAACTTTGCTATATCTTCTTGCGGAACGATGCCGCCGACCAAAACCAACGTGTCGTCCATTCCGTTTTGCCGCATAAGATCGATAATTCGCGGGCAAAGCGTGTTGTGCGCCCCGCTAAGGATCGAAATCCCAACTGCGTCGACATCTTCCTGCAAGGCGGCGGCAGCGATCATTTCAGGTGTTTGGCGCAGGCCTGTGTAAATGACTTCCATTCCGGCGTCGCGCAACGCGCGAGCGATCACCTTTGCTCCGCGGTCATGACCGTCAAGGCCCGGTTTGGCAACCAATACTCTTATCTTTCTTTCATTCATAAAACTAAAAGTATATGCCGATGAAGGTGCTAGAGCAAATTACCATAAACCGTGGCCGTATAGTATTATTGCTAAAATATAAGAACGGCGGATGCGGCAATGAAGAAAATTCTAAAGACAGTAGCAATTATTCTTGTGGTTAGTTTTGTGGTTATACAGTTTTTTCAAATCGACCAAAACGCGCCGCCGATCGTGCAGTCCGAGACACTCGAAGCGGCGGTGGCAGTGCCGCCTGATATCTCGTTGATCTTGGGCCGTTCATGCAATGATTGCCACTCTTTTACAACCATCTATCCATGGTATTCTAATATTCAGCCTTTAGCGTGGTTCCTGAAAGATCATATAGATGACGGACGGCGTGAGTTAAATTTCAGTATATTTAATACTTACAAGCCAAAGAGAAAGGCCAAGAAACTCGAAGAAATTTGTGAACAGGTTGAGGCTAAAGAGATGCCTCTGCCGTCGTATTTGTGGATACATTGGGATTCGGCATTAAAAGATACCGAGGCGAAAGCTTTGTGTGAATGGGCAAAACAGGAGAGGGAAAAGATCGTCGTCGAATAAAAAAATAGACGATGCGATTCTATGTCATTGTTAGATATTGTTCATTATCCAGATCTCGTTTTGCTGTCTGTCGGAAAGCCGGTGGGCGATGATGAATTTGGGGCGGAGCTTGAGCGGCTGGCTGCGGATATGTTCGAGACAATGGAAATGGCGGGAGGCGTTGGCCTGGCGGCTCCGCAGGTTGGCATTTCGAAACGGCTTTTCGTGATGGATACGCCGTGCGAAAACGGTGAAAGCGAGCGTCACGTTCTGATCAATCCCGAAATAGTTCATATTGAGGGCGAACAGGTCGGTGATGAAGGCTGTCTTTCGTTTCCGGGCTTGTTTCAGGTTGTAAAAAGAGAAATGCGGGTCATCGCACGCGCTCATAACGTTATGGGAGAGCAATTTGAGTTGGACGTCACAAATCTTGCTGCCCGCTGTATTCTCCACGAGACAGATCATTGCGACGGCATTGTTTTTTTGGATCGAATGACTCCGCTCAAGCGTGAAATGGCAAAACGAAAGATCAAAACGCTACAAAAAACGGGAAAATGGAATTAGGTGTGAAAAATATTGAAGATACAAGATTGACGGCAGAGCTGGGTTCGAGCGGTGAACTTAATAAATACCTAGGTGAAGGTTGGGTCCTGATCCTTAGCTATGCCAAACACACCAATGATTCGCAGCAGCCCCGGTTTGTCGTTGCGTGGCAGAGTGAAGGTCCTCCGATTTTCCCCGAATTGCTTGATGAATGGGAGCGGCGCGAGATACGCCGGAATAAGAATCGATAGTTACGAATGACTGCCTGGAAAATATCTATCTCTGGCGGCTTATTACGAATATACATTTTAATAATTTTATGCAAACACAACGAACATTGGAAGGATTTAGAAACGAGCCTTTTACCGATTTCTCGCAGCCTGAAAATGCTGAAGCTATGCGCGCTGCAATAGAGAAAGTGAGAAGCGAGCTTGGCCGTGAGTATCCGATCGTGATCGACGGCGAGAAGATCTCGCTTGAATCGAAATTTAGCAGTATTAATCCGGCAAAGAAAGATCAAGTTGTTGGTGTTTTTTCCGAGGGCGACACGAATACTGATCTTGTTGAAAAGGCTATCACTGCGGCGACTATCGCATTTAAGAATTGGCGGAACGTCCCGGCATCGGAACGTGCTGACTTTCTTTTCAAAATCGCTGACATCATGCGCGAGCGCAAACACGAGCTTTCGGCGTGGATGGTTTTTGAAGTTTCGAAAACATGGGCCGAGGCCGACGGCGATACCGCCGAAGCAATAGATTTTTGCGAGTTTTATGGCCGCGAAATGCTTCGTTGGGGTAGCGAGCAGCCAGTTACACCTTATCCGGGTGAAAAGAATTCATTTGAGTATATTCCACTTGGTGTCGGTGCAGTTATTCCGCCGTGGAATTTCCCGCTTGCGATCATGGCCGGAATGACGATGGCCGCGGTTGTCGCCGGTAACACCGTAGTTCTCAAACCGTCGTCCGATTCTCCGACGATCGCCGCGAAGTTTATGGAGATTGTCGATGAAGCCGGACTGCCGGTCGGCGTCGTTAATTTCATCAGCGGCAGCGCAAAAACCGGCGAAGCTATGGTTACCCATCCTAAGACCAGATTTATTTCGTTCACCGGTTCAAAGGGCGTCGGCCTGCACATTAATGAAGAGGCTGCAAAGACACGGTACGGACAGATCTGGATCAAGCGGGTTTTCGCCGAGATGGGGGGTAAAGATGCTATTGTCGTCGCCGATGACGCTGCGGATCTTGACGCGGTCGCAAGCGGTGTCGTGGCGGCTGCCTTTGGTTATCAGGGGCAAAAATGCTCAGCTTGCTCGCGGTTGATCATTGATGAAAAGGTACATGACGAACTGATGGAAAAGGTCGTTGCATTGACCCAAAAACTTAAGATCGGTTTGCCGACTGAGGGTGACACAAATGTTGCCGCCGTTATCAACAAGCGTTCGTTTGACACGACACTAGGGTATATCAAGAAAGGTGTCGACGAGGGCGGCAAAGTTTTGACGGGCGGCAGCGGTGACGATGCAACCGGCTTCTATATTGAGCCGACCATCATAGACAATGTTGCGCCCGGCTCGACTATCGAGCAAGAAGAGATATTCGCGCCCGTTCTTGCGGTTATCAAGGCCCGTGATTTTGATCACGCCCTTGAGATCGCGAACGGGACAGAGTTCGGGTTGACCGGTGCGTTGTATTCGGCTTCGCAGGAAAGATTAGATCGCGCTCAGCGTGAATTTCACGTTGGCAATCTTTACCTGAACCGCAAATGTACCGGAGCACTGGTCGGCGTTCATCCCTTCGGCGGATTTAATATGAGCGGGACGGATTCGAAAGCCGGCGGCAGAGAGTATCTCCTGCAATTCATGCAAGGGAAATCTATCGCCCAAAAGATCTGAATGTAATGCCCGTGCTTCGATGCGGGCTTTTTATCGCAATGACAAGCAAGATTTTAATATTGATAGGGATACTTACTGGTTTTTCAGTTTTAGTAATTGCTCAACAATCCAATCCAAAACCAAAGCAAATTATTTTTGCGGTAGTTTATGATGGTTCTATCCTGGAGCCTATAGCTGCTTTGGAAACTGGCAAGATTGTTGAATCGTCTGCCGACGATGATACCTACAAAAGCAAACCATTCTCAGATTTGTATTTTAAACTTGATTCTAAATACGACCTCATTTTTGGCGGGGTGCCGAGTGGAATCGTAACGATCACGAGCTCGAATACCGGAAAACCCTGCGGCGGTGTTTCAGCTGAAATATCTGTGGAATCGACAAAGGCAAAGCTTAAAGGCTTTGTGATGGCTTTAGTCACCAACACTAAGATCAAAACGGCTAACTCCGGCCTGCGTCGGACACCAACTTCATCCGAAAAATCCCAAATCGAAACACTGGTTCGAGCTGAATACGCAAAATACAAAGTGCCGGCTGCGAGTTATAAACAACTCCGCTATCACAATTTGACGGCCTTAGATGTGAATGGCGACGGCGTTGTGGAATTAGTTGGTTCTTATTGGGTCTTGCCAAAAAAATCCGAACGTGGCCATTTGTTCTTTATTGCCGAAAAGGGAAGGTCAGGAAAATTTGTTTTTAATTACAAGGAATACGAAAGTTATACGGCTGAAAAAGTTATGAGCGGCAATCTTAAAGACTTGGAAGACGGCACTTATCAGACACTTCTACTCGATGTTCTTGACTATGATAATGACGGAACGTCTGAGATCTTTACGATTGGCAAAGCATTCGAAGGCAATAATTACTTCGTTTTTAAGCGTGAACGCGGCAAATGGACAAAAGTCTTTGAGACTTATGCTTATCGCTGCGGATATTAGGTCTTAGACCGGTTGCTACTTCGTTTTTCAGAATCCAGGTGTTAAGTTCATAATTGAATTTAGCGCCTGTTTTATTTATGAGAATTGTCTTTATGGGAACGCCGAAAGCGGCGGTGCCAACACTTGAGAGGATAATGCTCGACGGCCACGAGATCGCGGCCGTTTACACTCAGCCGGATCGTCCGTCCGGACGCGGTAATAAGATCGCATTCTCCCCGGTGAAGGAATTTGCGCTCGAAAACAATCTGACAGTAATTCAGCCTCTGAAAATTAGAACTCCGGAATCCGTGGAAACATTTAGGTCATATAACGCGGACGCTGCAGTTGTCGTTGCTTACGGACGGATCCTGCCGGAGGAGTATTTGCACGCTTTTCCGATGGGGGCGATCAATGTTCATTTTTCACTGCTTCCAAAATATCGTGGGGCAGCTCCCGTAAACTGGGCGATCGTGAATGGCGAAAATGAAACGGGCGTGACGACGATGCGGATGGACGCTGGACTCGACACCGGCGAAATATTGCTGCAAAGTTCGACGAACATTGGCGATGATGAGACTGCCATCGAGTTGACGGAAAGGCTGTCAATATCTGGAGCCGTACTTTTGTCGGAAACATTGAAGGATTTCGCAACCATCAATCCGAAGGCGCAGGATGAAGAGCGGGCAAGTTTTGCTCCGATATTGAAAAGGGAGAACGGGCTGATCGATTGGAACCTTAGTGCGACTGAGATCGCATATCGGGTTCGTGGCTTTCAGCCGTTTCCAACCGCTTTTACGCTGTACCAGCAATTACGATTGACGCTTTGGCGGTCGAACACACAAACTGTTGACAATGACCGGCTAATCACGCCGGGCGAAGTTCTCGAAACGGACGGCCACCTTGTAATCGGATGCGGTGACGGATCGGCATTGTCGATTAAAGAATTACAACTTGAGGGCAAACGTCGTTTGACGACCCGCGATTTCCTTAATGGTGTAAAATTGCAAAAGGGCGAAGTGTTAGGTGATCACGCGACAGATGCACAGTGAAACTCAAGTTCAAATAATTTCTTTCTACGAATTCAAAGATCTGACGGCTGTCGCAGCTCTTGGTGACATCAGGGAGCGGTTGCAGGATTTGTTAGCCGCGGTTGGGGTTCGCGGGACGATCATAGTGGCCAATGAAGGCTTTAACGGGATGGTCTGCGGCGACGTTGAGCAGATATCGCAGTTCATCAAACGAGCGGAAGGCATTCTCGACACTAAGCTTTCCATCAAATCATCCTTTTTCAGCAAAGCTCCCTTCAGAAAGATCGATGTAAAGATCAAGCCAGAAATCGTCACGCTAAAACGATCAGTCGATATTTCGATGGGGAAAGGCACTCATATAAAAGCAAAGGAATGGAATCACATTATCTCTGACCCTGATACGATTGTCCTCGACGCGCGAAACGATTATGAACACCAAACCGGCACATTTCGGGGAGCGATAAATCCACACACAAACAAGTTTAGCGATCTGCCTGCGTTCATCGACGCAAATCTGGACCCGAACAAACACAAACGTGTCGCAATGTTTTGCACCGGCGGTATCAGATGTGAAAAGTTCGCTCCGTATCTCAAACAGATAGGCTTTGACGAGGTGTATCAACTTGAAGGCGGCATTTTGAAATATCTTGAAGAAATTGCGATCGATGAAATGCTGTGGGAAGGCGAGTGTTTCGTATTTGATGAACGCGTGACGGTCGATAAAAACCTGCAAAAGGGAACCGGACCCGACTATTCTCAGCGGCACGCGAATGCCAAGAAGCGGCCCTATAAGATCAAGGAATGAAGATCTCACCGGCTCGTGTTGCCGCATTCAACGTCCTGCTGCGAATCGAAACTGAAAAGTCATTTTCGTCGATCTTGCTGCCAGTCTTTGAGAACGAATTGTCGCCTGCCGACCGTTCGCTGTGTCATGAATTGGTTCTTGGCACGTTGCGGCGTCAGATCTATCTGGACAAGTTGATCGAACATTATTCAAAGGGCAAAAAACTAGATGCTGCGGTTCGCATAGCATTACGGCTCGGACTGTATCAAATCCTCTTTCTTGACAGAATTCCTGAGTATTCGGCTGTAAACGAAAGTGTCAGCCTTGTTCAACTTGCCAAGAAAACCTCGGCGAAAGGATTTGTAAACGCGGTCTTGAGACGGGCGGCAAAAGAAAAAATAGAATTCACATTTTTGGATGAGGTCGAGCGTTTGAGCGTTGAAAGTTCGCATCCCAGATGGCTGATCGAAAAATGGGTAA
>JBKJJR010000306.1:0-4367 GCA_046597835.1 Pyrinomonadaceae bacterium | reverse complement strand
ATACAATGACACCCGCAACGCCGGCAGCTTCGGCTGTTCGCAAAACCGCTCCTAAATTCGACGGATTATTGATCTCTTTCAAAAATACAACTATTGGCAAGGGAGCAATGCCGAGACCCGGTTCGATCTTCTCAGCCGAACCGTGTGGCCGCTTTGCGATCAAAATTATTCCCTGTGGATGTTCGGTATCGGCGATCGACACAAATAATCGTGCGGATAGTTGGGCGATCGTCCCTGTTCGCTCCGACACGGCATCGAGCATTTCCATATCGCGAAAATCGTCCGATACAAAACACTCATCTATCTCGAGATGGGACAATAGAGCCTCGCTCACCAAACGTCGTCCCTCGACAAACATCTGCTCCCGCACTTTTCCCTCACGCACCTTTCGCGCATGGGTCAAACGGCCATTGTCCCGGCTTACGATCTTAGGTATTTCATTCATCGCCTGAATCATTTAATCATTTATCGCGTCGTTTTGAAATGCAGGGTAAAATCGCTAAACTTAGGCGATATGAAACCCGAATCCAAAATCAAAAGTAAGATCGAACTTTTAAAGGAAAGATCGCACCTTGCCGAAGAAGGCGGCGGAAAAGCACGTCTCGAAAAACAAAAAGCCGCGGGCAAGATGACGGCCCGCGAAAGGGTTGAGTTTTTCCTCGACGAAGGAAGTTTTGAGGAATTTGGCAAGTTCGTCGTCCACCGCTCGACCGACTTCGGCATGGAGGAGCAAACATTTCGCGGTGATGGCGTGATCACAGGCCACGGAAAGGTTGACGGCCGCGAAGTTTTCGTTTTTGCTCAGGATTTCACGGTTTTTGGCGGTTCCCTCTCCGAAACCCACGCCGAAAAGATCTGCAAGATAATGGACATGGCGATGAAAACCGGCGCTCCGATGATCGGACTGAATGATTCCGGCGGAGCACGCATCCAGGAAGGCGTTGTCTCTCTCGCCGGCTACGCGGATATTTTTCTTCGCAACACATTGGCAAGCGGCGTTATTCCGCAGATCAGCTGCATTCTTGGTCCTTGTGCCGGTGGAGCCGTTTACTCGCCCGCGATCACCGATTTTAACGTGATGGTCAAGGACACGTCATATATGTTCATCACCGGACCGGACGTGATCAAGACCGTCACGCATGAAGATGTCACAAAAGATGAGCTCGGTGGAGCGATGACCCACAACACAAAGTCCGGCGTTGCTCATTTTGCTGCCGATTCCGACGAACACGCCCTTCGCCTGACCCGCGAATTGTTGTCGTTCATCCCGTCCAATAATATGGACGATCCGCCCTTTACACCGACGGATGATCCGCACGACCGTGCCGACGAAAGTCTTAATTCGATGGTCCCCGAATCGGCCACCCAACCATATGATATTCGCGACATCATTCATAATGTCGTCGATGAAAGCTATTTTTTTGAGATCCAGGAGCATTACGCACCAAATATCATTATTGGCTTCGCTCGTCTCGGCGGCAATTCGGTCGGCATCGTTGCTAATCAACCGGCGTTCCTCGCGGGCGTTCTCGACATAGATGCGTCCGTAAAAGCGGCCCGTTTTGTCCGATTTTGCGATTGTTTCAATATCCCTCTGATCACATTCGAAGACGTTCCCGGATTCTTGCCCGGCGTAAATCAGGAACATCTAGGCATAATCCGGCACGGAGCCAAGCTGCTCTACGCATACGCCGAAGCCACGGTGCCGAAAATAACCGTAATCACGCGAAAGGCATACGGCGGAGCTTACTGCGTTATGGCATCTAAACATATCCGAACAGACATCAACTTTGCCTATCCTACGGCCGAGATCGCGGTTATGGGGGCAGAAGGCGCAGTCGGCATTCTCTACCGAAAGGAACTTGCGGATACAACAAACCCCGAGGAAAACCGCCAACGAATTGTCAACGAATTCAACGAAAAATTCGCAAACCCCTACGTTGCCGCCGAACGCGGTTACATCGACGAGGTAATTGAGCCGAAATTCACACGGCCAAAGCTCATTCGTGCACTTTCACTGCTTAAGAGTAAACGGGATTCAAATCCGCCTAAAAAGCATGGAAATATACCTCTATAACTAGATTAAATGTAATACTTTATCATTTTACTAAATCAATTATAGACAACAGTTACCGGTAATTATTAATCTATCAGCTCAGCTAGAAATGACTTTAACTATCGACCATCGTCCGACTCACGCACATATAGATTTAGACGCTCTTGCCTTTAATTTTCAATCGTCAAAACAGTTCATCGGCCAAAACATAAAGATCATGGCCGTCGTCAAGGCGGATGCCTATGGCCACGGTGTCGACGCATGTGCCAGGCGTCTCGAATCAGAGGGGGTCGATTGGTTTGGAGTCGCCATTCCAGAAGAAGGCGTCGAACTGCGTCAAGTCGGGATAAAATGCCCCATCTTGTGCCTCGGTTCGTTTTGGCCTGGGCAGGAGCAACTACTCTATGAGAATGACCTTACGCCTGTCATTTATGATCTTGATACCGCAATCATCCTTGACCGCTACGCAGCCGCACATAATACAACGTTTAATATTCACGTAAAGATAGACACAGGCATGGGGCGTGTCGGCTGCCGATACCAGGATGCCCCCGCTTTTGCAGAAGCAATAAAACATACCAAAAACCTAAAGGTTACCGGTCTTTTAACGCATTTTGCTTCGGCGGAAAGCCCAAGCGAAACTGAATTCACGGATCTTCAGATCGAGCGGTTCAACACGGCCTGCGATAAATTCCGTGCCGCCGGACACGATCACGAATGGCTCGATCTTGCCAACTCACCCGGTGCGATAAGACATCCGGCATCGCACGCAAATATGGTTCGTCTCGGCGGAGCCCTTTACGGCCTTTTGGACGACATACTGACGCCAGATACAGAAGGGCCGGAATTAAAGCCGGTGCTGTCGCTTAGTTCACGGATAGCTCATGTCAAGCATGTGTCATCGGGCGAAAGCCTCGGTTACGGCCGGACATTCACGACAAAACGCGATTCCCTAATCGCATTGCTGCCGATCGGATATGCCGATGGTTACCCTCGTGGCCTTTCAAACGTCGGCAGGGCTTATGTGAACGGTCACATCGCACCCGTTGTCGGCCGCATCTCGATGGACTGGACGCTGCTCGACGTAACCGATGTTCCGAATATAGAAACCGGAGACGAAGTCTTCCTGATCGGCGGCGGCGATGAGCACTCGATCAAGGCGGCCGAGCTCGCCCGAGAACTCGGAACTATCGCTTACGAGATCACGTGCGGCATCTCGCCACGCGTGCCGCGGATATACCGACAAAAATGACTGCTGCAACGAAATTCGATTGGAAACAATTTTTTGTCCGGCTGTATGAGCGGTCAATTGATGCCGACATATTTAGCCGTGCGGCCCAGATCGCTTTTTATTTTTCTTTTGCGCTATTCCCGCTTCTTTATTTCTTAGTCAGCCTTTTTGGTCTTTTGCTCGAGACCTCCGACGGACTTCGGAATGAGTTGTATTCTTACCTGAGGCAGATCCTGCCGGTGGCGGTTTTTGATCTGGTTCGAAAAACCGTCGACGAGATCGTCGCAAACAGTACGGGCGGAAAGCTTACTCTGGGCCTGGTAGTCACGCTTTGGTCGGCGTCGGCCGGCATCGATGGGATCAGAAGCGCCCTTAACGCCGTTTACGAATTAAAGGAAACGAGATCCATTTGGCGGACCAAGGCGCAATCACTGGTTTATACGCTGGTTGTCGCGGTACTAACTGCCGTTGTTCTGGCAATAGTTTTTTATGGTTGGCAGCTTGTGGGATACGGCCTGGCGGGAATCGGCCTCGAGGTTTCCTCGCCTCTCGTGCTTGTTTCGATCCAATGGATAGCAATGCTTTTGGTAATGCTCTTTGCCTGTGAGCTCATCTACAATCTACTGCCGGATTTTAAGGAGTTTCATTGGATTTGGATCACGCCCGGATCGATCGTGGCGATCATTCTGTGGCTGGTGCTGACAAGTGGCTTTCGCATCTATTTGGGGTATTTCAACACCTACAACAAAGCATACGGCTCACTCGGAGCAGTGATAATCATGATGCTGTGGTTGTATTTGACGGCGTCGGCGTTGATGATAGGCGGAGCGATCAATGCGGTCCTGCACGAGCTTAGGACAAAGAGATCGAAACCGCCGGAACACGCCTGAAAATTGTGAACACGATCAAGATGCTGCGGTTAGCAGGGCTTGGCGCATGGCACCGGCTGTTCGCCATCGCTGTTCGACTCGTTTTGCAAGAGCGGTTTCAATTACGGAAGCTAAATTAGCAGGCACACCAGGAACGCGGTCTCGCACGGGAACGATCGGTTTTTCGAATATTGCCTTCACTGTCTCGGCA
>JBKJJR010000300.1:0-3164 GCA_046597835.1 Pyrinomonadaceae bacterium | reverse complement strand
GCCGATATGAGATGTAGCGTGAACCTCAACAGTGAACATAAATAATATAGTTTCGAGTTCGGCGTCCCGAGTTAAGAACAAATTAGCACGAAACGGCGTAACTTGGAACTTTAAACTTGGAACTTTGAACTAAGTCAGGGCCTGATCGAGATCTTCGATAATATCCTCGACATCCTCTATGCCGACCGAAATTCGCACCAAGCCGTCGGTGATGCCAAGTTTATCACGAGTTTCCTTCGGAACCGATGCGTGAGTCATTGTCGCCGGGTGCGAAATAAGGCTCTCGACGCCGCCCAGACTTTCGCCGAGAGTGCATAATTTCACACTTTCGAGCACTTTTTTCGCATTTTCGAGCGAACCCGTCTCAAAGGAAACCATACCGCCGAAGCCCGTCTGCTGGCGTTTTGCGAGTTCATGCTGCGGGTGCGAAACGAGGCCGGGATAATATACTTTTTGGACGCTTGGGTGCTCGGCGAGAAAATTCGCGATAACGCGGCCATTTTTGTCGTGAGCTTCCATACGGACGGCCAAAGTTTTTGTGCCTCGCAGAACCAAAAACGAGTCGAACGGCGAAAGGATCGCGCCGATGCCGTTTTGGACAAAGCCTATCCATTCAGCGTCTTTTTCGTCGTTCAAAGCGACAAAACCGCCGACGCTGTCTGAATGGCCGTTCAAATATTTGGTGGTTGAATGCACGACAATATCGACGCCAAATTCGATCGGCCGCTGAAAATAGGGCGACATGAAAGTGTTGTCGCAAATGACTTTAGCTCCGTTGGCGTGGGCGAGATCGGAAACGGCTTTCAGGTCGGTGATGGTCATTATCGGGTTCGTCGGAGTCTCGACAAAGACCATCTTTGTGTTCGGTTTAAATGCTTTGTCCAGCTCCGAAACATCCGACGTGTCTGCGAGGTCAAATTCGACGCCGTAATTAGCGAGTATTTTGCTGAACAACCGGTATGTTCCGCCGTAAGTGTTATCGCCGAGAATGACGTGTTCGCCTGCTTTTACAAGCTTTAGCGCAGTGTCGATCGCCGACATTCCCGAGGCAAACGCGAAGCCGAATTTTGCTCCCTCGAGTGCAGCAATGTTCTTTTCGAGAGCCGCCCGCGTGGGGTTTTGCGTCCGGGCATACTCATAACCCTTATGCTTGCCGAGGCCGTCCTGGGCGTACGTCGATGTCTGGTAGATCGGAACGGTGACGGCCCCTGTGGCCGAGTCCGGTTCGTTTCCGGCGTGAATTGCAGTTGTAGAAAAACCCATAAAATAGCGTAAGATCCGCTATTAAGATTTTATATCTTTTCCCCTAAACACGCTAACAAAAGGTTTATTCTTTGTTGCGATAGTCATCCGTGCAGCCACGACCTAGCCCACGAAACCGCCGCTAATTTCTCCTAAAGAATGTCGATCGGGCGGGACGGGCGGTTCGGGAGGCATGGGGCGTTTTTTGGCGGTTTTTAATAAGCGTCCACTATGTAAATGCCAGAGATACAGTTACTTACGCCCAAAGCCGTCCCGTTCTGCGGCCCAGTGCCGCAAAATGGCGGAAAAAAGGACGCATTTGACACATCAGGCGACGCCAAAGCCCGTCCGAACGACGCCCTTTTTGTCCCGTTTTCGTAAACTGATCTCACCGACTCACGTCAACCATCAACCCCAGCGTCGCTTACATTATGACATCCGCCAACGCTAACCTCGTCAACCGAATTCGCTGTATCACCCTATCCGATCACAGCAATCGTGTCGCGCGGATTCAAAAACCCAAAAACTCACATCCGCTGCGTCAGCTCCCCCGCCCGATGAGCGGATTGGCTCCGCCTTTCCGTGCGGTCTCATCCAAATCTCCCGAGGCTGCGCCTCGACCCGCCGCTCGGCGGTGCCACGAACGTAGCCGGGGGTTTCAACCCACACAGTGAGCTGAGGTAAAATTATCTGCGTGAGCGGCGCCGAAATAGCGTTAAACAAGCGAGTGGACGAGCCGTACTATTTATGATCCGAAAAAATTCTGTAATAGATTTATTTTCCGGGTGCGGGGGACTCTCATACGGCTTTGAAAGCGCGGGTTTTCATATCAAACTGGGAATTGATTCTGACCCAAACGCCTTAAGAACATTCGAACGAAATCACTCTGGCGCGAGGGCGGTCTCAACGGATATTGCGGCGCTTTCCAAACGTGAGATTCGGTTAATCGCGGGATCTGAGGAGGTTGACATTCTAATTGGCGGCCCTCCATGTCAGGGTGTTTCTATTTCGGGGCACAGGCTTCGGAAAGATCCAAGAAACGAATTATTTTTGTCCTACCTTCGGTTGTTGGGTGATTTGAGGCCGCGTGCTTTCGTTATGGAAAATGTACCGGGCTTGCTAGGCTTGTTTGACGGTGAACTTAAAGATATCTTGCTCCGCGAGTTTGACCGGCTTTATCGTATCGAATCTTAAACTCGGCACAATACGGCGTTCCGCAGGCACGGAAAAGAGTTTTCTTCGTCGGATTAGCGAACGGTCAAACCTTTGAATTCCCTAAACCTTTAGATCGCGAACCCGTGACGTCGTTTGAGGCGTTGTCCGATTTACCTGAATTTACCTTGCCAAACGGTTTACCTTATCCGATGCCGCCTCAAAGCAGTTATCAGAAACTAATCCGTAAAGGTTCGCGCAGCGTTTATAATCACGAGATAACAAATCATTGTGATAAAACGATTGAAATAATATCGATGGTTCCTGACGGTGGAAATTATAAAAACATACCCGCAGAACTGTGGAACACGAGACGGGTAAATATTGCTTGGACACGACTCAGTAGTCAGCGGCCAAGTTTTACCGTTGACACAGGGCATCGACACCATTTTCATTACATGTATAATCGTATTCCAACGGTCCGAGCAAATGCCCGTCTTCAGTCGTTCCCGGATTCATTTGTTTTTCTAGGAAATAAGACGAGTCAGTATCGACAAGTCGGGAATGCCGTTCCGCCGCTTCTTGCCGACGTTATTCGGACGAACTCTAGAAACAAAAAGCCATGCAAAATCTTGAAAAAAAGTCATATTCATTTAGCTCTGAAGATGTAAGCAAATTAGTGCACGCAGCCCGGCTTACGGTAAATAATCTGTATGAGGTTTTGGAAGCCTGTTCTACCGATCGGGAAGCGCAAAAGATTTCGGGTAGCA
>JBKJJR010000286.1:0-3584 GCA_046597835.1 Pyrinomonadaceae bacterium | reverse complement strand
AAACTGACCGCCAAGACCGAGATTCCTAAAAAGGAAGAAATCAGATCCGCTGCTCGGGATGAAAACACTGATCCGATGCTCACGATGGAAAAAGCCGTCTGGGAAGCATGGAAGGATCACGATCGCAAAAAGATCGAAGAACTAACGGCAAAGGATATTTCGTTTATAAATATATTCGGCACGATTCTGCCAACTAAGGCCGACGCGATCAAAGATTGGACAGCCACCGGGTGCCAGGTAAAGAGCGTCAGCGTAGGCGACGCCGTGGGCACGATGCTCTCGCCGACAGTGGGCATCCTCACATTCAGAGGCGGCGCGGATGGCACATGCTTTGGTCAAAAGGTCCCGCCAATTTGGGGCACATCGATCTACGTCAAGGACGGGGATAATTGGAAGTGGGCATTTGGGATGAATATACCTGCTGGTTGATTCAACCCGCGCCGATCGTCAGAACCCGGCAATATAATGGTCACCACCTTTTTGGCCGGCAAAAGACAATTTCCAGCACGATGCGAGATACGTTCTTAACAGTGTATAGTGATGATGAAAATCTGTTTTGCGGGAGAAAGAGGAAATTGACGAGCCCGAGCGGATTTTTGATAAACATTTGGTTGGGATTTTTCAACATTAGCTAAGTCAATTTGGAGAAAATTTATGAAAAGAATCTGTCTGTTAAGTCTACTCATGATCGCCGCCGCATTATTGGCCGGGTGCGGAGGGGCCGCCGACAATAAACCTGTGGCAAAAAATGTGGCTGCAGCAAATGCTAATGCAGTCGCTAAACCGGTTGCTGCTGCGCCTACCAAAGAAACTCTTATGACGCTCGAAAAGTCCGGATGGGAAGCCTGGAAGATGCGCGATGCGAAGTGGACCGAGGACAATTATTGGGACAAGGGCTTTAACCTTGGCGGAACAGGCCGAACCGATAAAGCTGCGATGATAAAGTCTTACGCCACTCAAAAATGCGACATCAAGAGCTATGCGCTATCGGACGACAAGATGCAAATGGCGGGGCAGGACGTCGCAATCCTGACATACAAGGGTGCTCAGGACGCGACCTGCGACGGTAAGAAGAGCCCGGCGAACGTCTGGTCGTTGGCCGTTTATGTCCGCGAAGGCGAAAAGTGGAAGGCTGCCTTTTACGGCGAGGCCCCGGTGATCGATCCTAAAGCGCCGGCCGCAAAACCATCCGCCCCGGCAAAGAAAGACGAGTCGAAGGCTGCGGAGGTCAAGCCCGACACGGCTACCGAGGCACTACTTGCTGTTGAGACAAAAGCCTGGGAGGCATGGAAGGCAAAGGATGCAAAGGGCCTCGAAGATTTTGCAGGAAAGGATATGGTATCGCTCTCCTATACCGAAGGCTGGACCGACCGTGGTGCCACGCTCAAACGCTGGGCAGACCCGTCGTGCAACATCAAATCGGTCTCGCTTACCGAGCCGGCGAGTGTCGTATTTAACAGCGAGTACGCCATGCTGACATTTAAGTCAAAGGTCGACGGCAAATGTGGCAGTGAAAGTGTGCCGACCGAATGGGGAGCCACAGTCTATGGTAAGGAAGGCGGCGCGTGGAAAGCCCTTACTACATTCAGCTTACCGGCCAGCTAAATTCCCACGCGGTTTACAGATCAGAAAGAGCCGGGGCAAATGCGCTCCGGCTCGTTTTATGGGATGAACGTGAGGATCTGCAGATCTTTACCATCGGTCGAAACCGAGATCGTCCCGCGTTCACCGGTCGTCATTACATTGGCACCGCTCGCAGTCCATCTTTCAACAATTTCCGGATGCGGATGACCAAATGGCGAATTTCTGCCGACTGAGAACACCGCGTATTTTGCTTGCGTTGCTTGGATAAGCTCTTGAGTCGATGACGTGCGGCTGCCGTGGTGCGGAACTTTTATAAGATCTGCGGCGAGTGTGCCCCCATTATTCAAAAGCGCAGATTCGGCTCGCCGCTCTATATCGCCGGTCAGCAGTAATGCCCGACTCCCGTAAACAAACCGCAATACGACAGAATGATCGTTGTCGGAAATGGAATCGGGATCTTCCGCAGCCATCGGATAAAGCACCTCGACTATCACATCGCCAACATTAAGACGGTCGCCCCGCGCGATAACTTCCGTCGGGATTCCCCGCCGCTCCAGCACACTAGCAAGTTCCGCAAAATCAGCATCGTCCATCGGCGTTCTTCCAAAAACTGCGGAACCGATGCCGAAATTCTTTGCTACTTCAGTCAGCCCTTGTATATGATCTGCATCCGCGTGGGTGGCCAGAATGTGGTCGATCCGCGAATACCCTCGCTGCCACAAAAATTCAGAAACGACCGCTTCGCCGATGCCTCGACGATCGGGCTCAAAAGGATCGCCATCTTCGTTTATATCTTTGTTAAAACTAACCCTGCCGCCGCCGTCGATCAGCAGCGTCTTTCCATCAGGAAACGTCACGAGAGCAGAATCTCCTTGTCCGACATCCAAAAAATCAAAATGCAGCCACCCATCGGCTTTTGGCGCGCTAAAGGGATGAAAGACAATGATCGCAATCAATAAGACCAACGATGAAATAACAGGATAAAGCACATTCTTTTGCAGCGGCCATGAGCTTTGCTTCAAATCGAATGGTTTCCATCGATTCACCACAAACGCCAGAAATAATATCGGCAGAAAATACACTACATTGATTGCTCGCCCCGATCCCGAATACGCAGGCAACCGAAAGCTAGCCCAGACGTTGTCGGAAAAGAGACGCGGAACCGAGAGCATCAGCCAGTTAAAAACTTCGGCAAATATGAAAAAGGGAGCGGCCAGCAATAAGCTGAAACGTCCGATGATCGCTCCGATCACAGCAGCGAAACTCTCGAGTGCGATAAAGAATCCGACCCAAAGATTTAGCAGAACGGACGTTGCGGAAATACGATGAAAATATATCACCAACAAGGGCAACATCCAGATCTGAACGATGAGTGAGACGAGAATGCCTTCGAAAATATACTTAACAAATGTCTGAATAACGCCAATAACCCGCGTCGCCATAAACGGTGATTTAAAAAGTTTCGCAGTCCAGATCTGCCGCTTTGATTCGACCTTCCATACGCCCGGATTCCAATAAAGCATTTGGCAGAACCGCACGAACCACTGCGGGACATTCGGCGGGAACGGCGTCTGAGCCGACGGCATCCAAGTGCCAGTACTTCGCAGCTTGTTCATAAACGGATAGGCAAAGGCCACGATCGCCGCCACGCTGACAAAAGTTAACTGAAATGATGGATTGAAAAAATCCGACGGCCGCCAAACTAGCAATACAAGAGCGCAACCTCCAAGTGAATTTAGCAAACTTCCCTGCCGATAGATCACATAGGAAAACGAAACAACCGTAAACATTATCGCCGCACGCACGACCGGAACATCTGCTCCAACGGCTAATGTGTATGCCCACAAAACAAGCACGGTAACATTAAACTGGGCCCATCGATTCCGTGTCAATTGCCGTAAAAACAGAAGCAAAAGACCGCCGATAAAAGTAATGTGCAGCCCCGAAATCACAAGAATATGAAACGTACCGCCGTCGCGAAAAAGATCGGCTGTATCCTT
>JBKJJR010000253.1:0-6010 GCA_046597835.1 Pyrinomonadaceae bacterium | reverse complement strand
GGCTTAGGAGAATCCGCAGTTGACGAGATCGCCGCTCCGATCTACACGGCATGCACGGATGTGCAAACTTCGATCTTATTTAACAAGAGCGAAGTGGAGATACATATTGCGGCTCGGGCATATGATCTTAAAACAGCTGAAGAAACTGCCGCTAAGCTTGCTGAACAACTCGTCGCGGCGTTGGGAAACGCCGTTTTTTCGACCAACGGCGAGACGATGGAAGAAATCGTCGGCATTCGGCTCAAGGAACGCGGGGAAACGGTTTCTGTCGCCGAAAGCTGCACGGGCGGCCTTATCAGTCGGCGTTTGACCGAGGTCAAAGGCTCGTCCGCTTATTTTATGGAAGGGGCGATCACTTATTCCAACGAGGCAAAAATAAGGACATTGAATGTGCTTTCGGAAATTATCGAAATCCATGGGGCCGTCAGCGCGGAATGTGCCGAGGCAATGGCCATTGGAATGCGAGAGCGTGTCCGAACCGATCACTCAGTTTCGGTCACCGGGATCGCCGGGCCGGACGGCGGCAGCGAGGAAAAGCCTGTCGGCACGGTATTCATTGGCTATTCCGGGGCAAAGGGCTCGAAATCGGTAAAGATCGTGCTGCCTGGCGACCGCTACCTGATCCGCTGGCGGGCAAGTCAGGCCGCGCTAGATCTTCTGCGGCGGCAGCTATATTAATAGTTGCTTTTTTTCACTAAACAAACGAAAATTAGCCTTGTTATCGATTTTGTGACTTTGTAATTCGATAATTTGAAACTTTGCCGCGCAATGGGCGTGTATTTGTTTCAGCTACCGATTAGATTTAGCAGTTCGATCCTGTGATTAAAAAATAGTTATGAAAAGATCCATTAACGTCCAGGTTTTTATAAGTTTGCTGCTTGTTTTGGCGATGCTTTCGCCCATGTCTGCATTGGCTTTTGGCGATGGCAAAAAGCATTTCAAACAGGGGATGAAGCACGAAGCCGCCGAGGAATGGGACAAGGCCGTTGAGGAATTTGCTCTCGCGGTTTCTGACACTCCAAAGAATCCGGAATACCGTCTGCATCTCATGCGTTCGCTTTTTAATGCATCGCAGATGTATATGAAAAAAGGCTCGATCGCAGCGAAAGAGAACAATTATGAGGAAGGCTATGTGGCGTTTCGCCGGGCTTATGCGTTCGACCCGACCAACGAACTTGCCAAATCCGAGATGGACCGAATGGTCAGGCTTCAAAAAGACCTGAATGGCGGCGCTACGGGAGAGAAGACCGACGATGCCGGCAAGCTGAAACTGATCCCGACCTCATATAGTGACAGGAAAACTACGGCGGCGGTCCCGCAAGTTTCGCAAAAACTCGAAAAGCTGCGCGACCTCCCGTTCCCATCGGGTGTTGACCTGCAATTTATTATCAAAGAGCTTGCCAAGGATCTCGACCTTAACGTCCTATTTGACCAGGAATCATTTCGACAGGCGGGCCGCAAGACATATATTGACCTGAAAAATGTTACCGCGGCGCGCGCGATGGATTATATCTTTTTGCAGGAAGGCCTGTTTTTTCAAAAAGTTGGCCCGCGAACGATCATAATTGCGAACCAGGCACAACGGCAAAAATTTCAGCAGCTTGTGCTCCGGACGTTTTATCTTTCCAATGCGGCTCCAAAAGACATCGCCAAGGTGGTTCAAACCGCTATACCGGCACAACCGGGCCGAAGTCAGACGATTGTTCTCACCGACGACTCCACAAACAGCGTAACGATTCGCGACACTCAGGAGAACATTCAGCTAATAGGCAAATTGATCGCATCCCTGGATAAGGACCGAGCCGAGGTCGTGATGGATGTGGCGATCTACGAGGTAAACAAGAGTGATCTAATGCAATTTGGTAACCAGATCGGAACGCAGTCGCAACTGACCAATCTGGGCGGAAGCCAAACCGGTGCGGTGCAGTTCAGCAATAATCCGCTGACAACGGTTGTCGGAGCCGCGACAGCTGCTTTAAACACGGTGATCCCGACCGGTATCATTTTGCCGGCGGCCAATATTAGTGCTTTTCAGAGCAAGAGCAACACGAAGCTGGTCGCTTCGACGCAGATTCACGCATTTAATAATGAAGATTCATCGGCCCGGATCGGGCAGCGGGTACCCGTTCAGTCAGCTCAGATCCAGAATGGCCTGAATAACACCCCTAATAACAACGGAAACCTTTTCTCAACGGTGATCAACTACGAGCAGATCGGTCTCACGCTCAAATTTAAGCCCCTTGTTTTCCCAAATCAGGATGTACAGGTAGCGATGGAGATCGAGTCAAAAGACATTGCCGGAGCGCAGACACTGCAGCCCACTTTTACCGAACGTACCATAAAGGGGACCGCTCGAATACAGAACAACAAAACGCTGCTACTTGCAAGCGTTGCGCAGGGTGTAGAGAGCAAAGGCAAGGCGGGATTGCCGCTACTCGGCCTGATACCGATCATCGGCAGGCTCTTCACGGCACCGACGCGGGACAATCGCCAGGTTGATATCGTGATCGCCGTAACCCCGCGCGTTATAAGGGCACCGGCCATTCTACCGGAGGACGAGATCGAACGCCCAACGGGAAGCCTCGCCGTTCCGACCAACAATTCGCTTGAGGCAATGGTCATACAGGAAGACCGGGACGAACAGCTTGCTTTGGCACGCCGAATCCCAAATTCGACCGAGACGCAGTTACCTGACAGACCGGTTGAGGCCCCGGTTTACATGCGGGCTGAAACGACGGCAAAAACTTCGGATGCTACCTCTGCGGCGAACCAAACTACCGCCGTGATGAATGTTTCGGCTTTAGCAGGACCGAGCCTTAAGCCGATTGACAACAGTGTAAAAACGCTACAGTTAAATCAGACATCCAACACATCAAAAACGGCGGACGGCCCGATCATTCAGCCTGTTTCGGTTGACCCGACCGGAGTCAAGTCAGAAGTTCCCGCGATGCCGAGCGTGCAGATCAGCTTGGGCGCCTTACCTGAAATGAAAACCGGGGATATGGTGAAAGTTGCTGTCGGGCTGCAGGGAAGCTCGGTTTTCCGCTCGGGCATGATAGGCCTCAAATTTGACGACAAGCGGCTTGCCGTTCGCACAGTCAGCTTTGGTGACGTATTTGGCACATCGCTGGCAAATACCCTGGCGACACCGTTCCTCAATCAAAACGGAAAAATGTTCGTTTCCTTGTCAGCCAAAGACGAAACAGGAGCAACAGCCGGCGGTACGCTTGCGATCATCGAGATCGAAGCTCTTGCGGACGGAAAGCCTGAGATCGCGTTTGACCGCGACGTGCTCAATTTCCTGACGCTCGACGGCAAGAATTTTCAGGTCAGATATTAAAATTGTGAAGCGGGTTGAAGTGAAAAATCTGGGTTCAAATCGCGGCTACAGTCTCCTCGAACTCGTATGTACGCTCGGTGTGCTGGCGGTCTTGGTGATGGGCACGATCCCGATGGCTCAAAACGCCGTCAAACGTCAGAAGGAGATGAAGCTTCGTGAGGCCTTGCGCGAGATGCGCATGGCAATCGACGAATTCAAACGCGATACTTACGGGGCATGCGCGCAGGGAACCGGAACAACCGCAAATCCGACCGTCCCAAATCCAGGAGCCCCATCCGACCCGCGGAGCCGCGTCTATATCGACGATTGCAAGATCTTTGGGATCGATAACATCGACCGTTATCCGCCATCGCTGGACTTACTTGTGAAAGGCGTCAGGGTCAAGTCGCGTTCTCCAAACCTGCGGGGCGGCCAGGGGATAACCGACAACTCTCCGCAGGCGACCGAGATCAATCAGCAAAAAGAGATCAATAAGGTGTATCTGCGAGAGATACCGGTGGATCCGATGACCGGTGAAAAAGAGTGGAAATTGCGGTCATCTTATCAAGATGTCGATTCGGATAGCTGGGATAGCGTCAACGTTTTCGACGTCAGGTCGGCATCAAAGGAAGAGGCGATGAACGAGGAAAAGTATAGTGATTGGTAAAAACACGCAAAAGGGTTTTTCCTTGCTCGAGCTTATGATCGCGATGTTTATCATGATCATCCTGCTATCCGTTGCCGTACCCACTTACCAGCGAAGCGTTCAGCACGCCCGCGAGCTTGTGCTTAAGGAAAATCTTTGGCAAATGCGGCGTGCGATAGATCAATATGCCGCTGACAAAGGTAAATTGCCCAAATCGATCGAGGACCTGGTCGGTGCAAAATATCTGCATGAAAAGCCGATCGATCCGGTCCGCAGTGAGTTTGAATGGGACGAGGTCCAGGGCGAAGACCCAAATTCGCAGGATGCCGAATCCGGACTAAAAGACGTGAAAAGCCTTGCCGAGGGCGTCGATAGTGAAGGCGTCGAATATTCCAAGTATTAGTTAACAAGTATTAGTTAAATGACAAAATGTTCTCAGCATTGACACAACCCAATTATCCCAATGCCGCATTGGGTATCGAAGAAGGCCGCATCTCGGTCGTGTCGCTTCAGGGAGAGAGGCGCGGGAATTTTGGCATCAAACAGGCCGCCACCGTCGACCTGCCTGCCGGGTTGCTGCAGCCCGGCTTTCTCGAAACGAACATCACCAACAGCGCGGAATTTGCCGCGTGCCTTCGCGAAGCGGTCGAAAGCGCGGGTTTGTTAAAACAGAAACGCTGGTCGGTCGCCCTGCCCAGCAATACCGCGCGGACGGCGATTCTTGTGCTTGACAACGAGCCCGCATCCAAACAGGAAGCTAACGAAATATTAGATTGGAAGGCCGAGCAGAATTTCGGTGCCCCGGCCGCAGCTCTTCGCCTGGCTAAACAAAAAATATCTCCTGACGAAAAAGGGCGTTCGCGTTACTTTGCCACCGCAGTCACGCTCCCTGTCATTGACGAATACGAAACACAATTTGAAAGGCTGGGCTGGAAAGCCGGCCTGATCCTGCCGCGGGCTGTCGGCGAGGCCAATTGGTTGGCCGACAAAACTGATAAGAGCGATTCGCTGCTGGTTAGTGCCAACACGGATGGATTTACGGGACTATTAATGCGGGGCGATGAACCGGCCGTGGTCCGATCCGTGACGTGTTCTCCAGCCGAAATTGATGACGAGATCTACCGGTTATTAATGTTCTATAACGACCGCTTTGGCGGCGCGCTCGGCAATTCGCTTTTGCAGCGGCTGCTTGTCATTGGCAGAGATTTTGTCCCCGCAAAAATTCAGGCTATCGCGTCCGAAGCGCTCGGCCGTGCCTTGAATGTTCTTACACCGGAAGATGTCGGCTTCAACATGCCGGGAACATCATTTAGCTTCGACGATCTTGCCGCTCCCGCCGGTTTGGCCGCTTTCGGCTTTAGATAATGTGGTGGCTGGTTACAAAAGTGACTGGTAACAGGTGGTTGCTTGTCCGCTTCCACTTGATACCTGTTACTTGTCATCTATTACCTGAATCCTTGCACTTTGAAACAATTTCGTTGAAACTACCGTAGTATCAACCAACGATGTCGATCCAGGCGATAGCAATCGAAGGCTTCAAAAAACTCACTGATGGCGAGTTGATCGTCGATGTTGTCAATGGCCGTGTCGATGGGTTTGAGGAGATTGTCCGCCGTTATCAGCGGCCTATCACGGGTTATATTTTTCGCATGCTCGGCAACTACGAGTCAGCGCTCGACGTCACGCAGGAAGTTTTCATCAAGGTCTATAATTCCCTAAGCAAATACAATCCGGAATATAAATTCTCGACCTGGCTTTACCGCATCGCTCACAATGCCGCGATAGACCATATGCGGCGAAATCCGATCAGCCCGCAGAGCCTCGAGGTGGAAAATTCCGACGGCACATACCAAATTCAGATCGAAAGCCGCCGCCCGTCGCCCGAGCAGGACCACGAGCAAAAAGAATGGAGATACGAGATCGATACGGTGGTTAAATGCTTGCCGCCGGAGTATCGCGACCTCATCGTGCTGCGGCATTCTCGCGATCTTAGCTACGACGAGATCGCCGAAGTTACCGGCCTGCCCTTAGGGACAGTAAAAAAT